>DASXJW010000013.1:0-27334 GCA_036497165.1 Solirubrobacteraceae bacterium | reverse complement strand
GATGAACAGGTCGAGGCTGGCCAGCACGACGCCGGCGCACACGATCACCAGCACCAGCGTGGGTGACGCATCGGCGCGCCGGGTGGGAGTCTGACTTAGGAGGCTCATAGCCAGGCACCGTAGCACACTGGCTTAGCTATCGCTTAGTCAGCTATACTGGCGGTCATGACATCGACCACGATCCAGATGACCGGAGCGCTCGAGCCGCGCGAGGATTGGGCGGCCGACCGCTGCCCGATGGCGCACGCCCTGGACGTCGTTCGCACCAAGTCCGCCTTCCTCGTCCTGCGGGAGGCGTTCTACGGCGCGACGCGCTTCGAGGAGTTCGTCCAGCGGACGCAGCTCTCGGAGCCGGTGGCCGCCGCACGCCTGCGCGAGCTGACCGACGCGGAGCTGCTGGAGCGCGAGCCCTACCAGGAGCCCGGGCAGCGCACCCGTCAGCTGTATCGCCTGACCGAGAAGGGCGCAGACCTGCTCCCCGCGCTGGTGGCCCTCATGCAGTGGGGCGACAAGTGGGTCCTTCCCGGCGGCGCGCGGGTCGAGGTGCGCCATCGCGACTGCGGCGCCCGCGTCACCGCCGAGCTGCGCTGCGAGCACGATCACGCGGTGGAGCGCGACGACCTGGTGTTGGCGCGGCGCTAAGTGGTCTGGAGGCTGTGGTCTGGAGGCTGTGGGCGTCGGGGCACGACGCGGACGCACGTCAACGACTTGCACTGAGGAGCGGACGCGCGGCGACGAGGTTGACTTCTCAGATCGCACGCTCGCCCTCTCTGGGGCGTGTGATGTGAAACCCCAGTCATGTTGACTTCTCAGATCGCACGGTCGTGAGAGGCGCCGTGTGCGATCCGTGGAGTCAACGTTGCGCGGTCCCGCCGCGAACGGGGCCCGCAGTCACACCCGTGCCCTCTCCTCGGTGCCGCCGTTGACGTTCGCCGGCGCCCCGCCGCGAGGCCCGCAGGCCACGCCCGTCGCACCACAGCGCCGCTCCGCGCGGTCTGCGCCCTCGGGTACAGTGCCCGCGCCGTGCGTCGTGTCGTCCTCAGCCTCCTCGTCCTGCTGTGCGCGGCGCCGGCCGCTGCCGCCGACGGGTGGGCCGGCGCCGGGATCGTCCAGGCGCCGGGCGGCCCGTACCTGACCGACGCGCGCGGCCGCACGCTCGAGCTCCACGGCGCCAACCTGGTGGCCAAGTGCGGCGGCGGCGCGGTGGACATGACGGCGCCGGGAACGCCGTGCGTGGGTCCGGCGCAGGGCCCGCAGCTGGCCTATGTGCTCTCCCCGGACGCGCAGGATCCGGGACGGCGCTTCACCGCCGCCGATGCGCGCACGCTGACCCGGCTCGGCTTCAACCTCGTCCGGCTCGGGATCATCTGGGAGGGGCTCGAGCCCGGCCCGGCCGGCGTCCGGGCCAACGATCCGCACTACTGTGCGGCCCACAGGCGCGGCTCCCCGTTCCCCCGGCTCGCGAGCAGGACCGACCCCTATGACCCCGCCACGGTGCGGGCGTACCTGCGGCGCACGGACCGGATCGTCTCGCTGCTCTCACACGCCGGGCTGCGCGTGATCGTGGACATGCACTCCGACGCCTACGGCTCGGCCTTTTTCAACACCAGCGGCACGACGCCCTGGAACGGCGAGGGGGCGCCCCCGTGGGCTACATGCACGGGGCGGTCCCGGTTCCGGCCCACGGCGGGCTGGGGGGGTGCCTACCTGCTGCGCCCGGTCCAGGTCGCCCTGCATCACTTCTTCGCCAACGACGTGCGCGGCGACCTGCAGGGCCAGTACGCCCGCGTGTGGAAGGCGGTGGCGGCCCACTACCGAGGCAACCCGGCCGTGCTGGGCTACGAGGTCTTCAACGAGCCCAACGACTATCTCGTCAAGCGGTTCGACCCCGAGCTGCAGTGCGATTATGGCGGCCCGCGCAATGAGCCCAGGTCGTGCGCGGCCAGTCATCCGAATGCGTTGCCGGGCGGTCTCATCGGCGCCATCCAGTCCGCCGACCCCACCCACGTCGTCTTCTACGAGCCCAGCGGGTCTACCGACTTCGGCACCTCGGAGACGATCGGGATCGCCGAGCCCCTGCGCTTTCCCCGTCTGGCGCTGACCTTCCACACCTACGGGGACATCCCGGTGCAGCTGGCCCAGACCGCCGCCGAGCGCGCTCGGACCCGCACCGATCAGCACGGTGGCCCCGCGTGGCTTCTGGACGAGTTCGGGGCCAACAACAACGACGCGGGCAGCGCCGCCACCGTCGACCACGCCGGCGCCAGGAACCTGTCGTGGGCGTACTGGTCGGCCATGCAACTGCACGACCCCACCGCCGGCTGGCCCTATGAGAGCCTGCTGGACGAGACCAGCCGGCAGCCCTATCCCAACATGGGCCGGGCGATGTCGGTCCCCTACCCCTGGGCCACGGCGGGGACCCCGGGAGGCCAGTCCTTCTACCGCCCGGCTCAGACCTACCGCTACCGCTACACGGTGGCTCCGAAGATCCACGCGCCCACCGAGATCGAGATCCCGCCCTACATCTATCCGCTCGGCTACACGGTCAAGGCCAGCGGGGCTCGGGTCGTCTCCAAGGCCGGCGCCTCGCTGCTGGTGCTGGCGGCCGACCGCAGGGCCAAGACGGTGAGCGTCACCGTCCGCTCGCTCACGCCATTCCCGTTCCCGCGCTACTGACCGTCACATCGTCTCGAGCGTGGCCTCCGGGATGGCGTCGATGAGCGCCGCGGTCGCCACCGGGAACACCGCATGCGTCGTGCCCGCCGCGCACCACACGACGTCGAAGCGCTTCAGGGACTCGTCGATGATCGTCGGCAGCGGCTGGTCGTGACCGAGCGGCGGGATCCCGCCGATGGCGAAGCCGGTGGCCGCCTTGGCCTCCTTGGCGTTGGCGACGCGTAGATCCAGGCGCTCGGCGTCGACGCGCCGATCGCCCGCGCACAGGACGATCACCGGCTGCTGGCCCCGGAAGAACACCAGCGACTTGACGATCTGGCCCACGGTCGTGCCCAGGGAGGCGGCCGCCTCGACCGCGGTGCGGGCCGAGGAGTCGAGCTCGCGGGGCTCGATGTCCAGGCCCGCCTCCCGGAGCCGGGCCTGGATGGTGCTCGCGTTTCGGTGCAGGCCGCTCATGCCGGCTTGGACGCGATCGCGGACCCGAACGTCTGAACGAACCACACCTCGCCGGCCGCGTCGGCGCGCGGCGCAAAGCCCGTCCAGCGCTCCCCCGCGACGTCAGCGTCGAGCGCGGCCTGGATCTCGCTCGCGGGCTGAGCCGGCGTCTGCGCCTGCCCGAGCCAGGGCAGGAGCCGGCGCTCGAGCGGACGGGTAGCCACGTCGACTGACGCGAGACCCGCCTCACTCAGGAGCGCCCGGATCTCACTCACGGCCAGCATCCGGGTGTGGGACGGGTCGCGCAGGCGCTCGAGCCGGTTCTGCTCCTCCGCGATCGCGGGGTCGTCGTCGGCGACGAGGTCCACGAGCGCCACATGGCCGCCCGGACGCGTGCAGCGGGCCATCTCGGCCACGACGGCCTCGGGTCGCTCGAAGTGGTGCGCGGCGAACCGGGACACCACGACGTCAAACGAGGCGTCCAGGAAGGGCAGACCCGCGGCGTCCCCGCGCATGAACAGGACGTTGTCGCGGCCCTCGGCGACGGCCTGGGCCTGCCCGCGCGCGAGCATCGCCTCTGTGGCGTCCAGCGCCACCACCGCGCGCGCCGTCTCGGCGAGCTGGCGTGCGGCGTGGCCGGTGCCGGCGGCCACGTCGAGCACCACGTCTGTGGCGCTGAGCGGCAGGAGCTCGAACACCCACCGGGCGTCCGCGGTGAACACGCGGTTGCGCGCCGGGTCCTCGAAGGCCTCGGCCTGGGTGGTGAAGGCTCGTTGGATCCGCTCGGCGTGGGGCGGTTGCGCCACGGCTTCTCAGCCCTGCGCCAGAAACGGCGCCAGCAGCGCCAGATCCGCCTGGCTGAGCCGGTCGGCGGCGGTCTTGCGCTGGTGCCAGTAGGGGTAGAGCAGCGGCGGCCGGCTGACCTCCTCGAGGCGCAGGATCTCGGCGTCGCTCAAGGTGAGCTCGGCGGCCTTGAGGTTGTCGGCCAACTGCTCATCGGTGCGCGCGCCGATGACGATGGAGCTGACGGTGGGGCGCCGCAGCAGCCAGGCCAGCGCGACCTGGGCCGCGGACACGTCATGGGCGTCGGCCACCTCGACGAGCACGTCGATCGTGTCGTAGAGCTTGTCCTCGTCGTAGACCGGAGGCTCGTCCCAGTCGGTGAGGTGGCGCGAGCCGGCGGGAGCGTCCTGGCCGCGGCGGTACTTGCCCGAGAGCAGGCCTCCGGCCAGCGGGCTCCACACGAGCGTCCCCAGTCCCTGATCCACGCCCAGCGGGATGAGCTCGTACTCGGCGGAGCGCTCCTGCAGCGAGTAGTAGATCTGCTGGGCCGCGAAGCGGGGCAGATGGTCGCGCGCGGCGATCCCCAGGGCCTTCATGAGCTGCCAGCCCGTGTAGTTGGACGCGGCGACGTAGCGCACCTTGCCGGAGTCCTGGAGGTACTGCAGCGCTCCCAGCGTCTCCTCCAGCGGGGTGAGCCCGTCCCACTCGTGCACGTGGTAGATGTCGATGTGGTCGGTGCGCAGCCGTCGCAGGCTGGCCTCACACGCGCTGATGACGTGGTGGCGTGACAGGCCGGCGTCGTTGGGTGAGTCGCCCATCGGCATGCGCACCTTGGTCGAGACCAGGACGTCGTCGCGCTTGCCCTCGAGCGCCTCTCCCACGATCTCCTCGGCGCGGCCGGTGGAGTAGACGTCCGCGGTGTCGATGAGGTTGATCCCGATGTCGAGGCAGGTGTCGATCTGCCGGCGCGCCCCGGCGAGGTCGGTGTCGCCTACGTGGGCGAAGTTCCCCTGGCCGCCGAAGGTCATCGTCCCGAGGGTGAGGACCGAGACCTGCAATCCGGAGCTGCCCAGCGGTCGGTATTCCATAGCGTCCTTTCGGCTCGAGGTACGGCTGTGAGCCTCGGAGGCTAGTGTCTTGAGTTGTTAATTCGTGAGCAGTCTCGGGAGTGGCTGGCGGGGGGCGACGACCTGAGTCGTACTGGTGGTCCGGCGTGGTCGTCGCCTCCCGTCAGGCGCGTCCAGACGCCGCGAGGCTGCCACCGAATTAGCGACTCACGACACTAGAGACGCCCTCTGCGGCGTGCCTCAGGCCACCGCGGCCGACGCCCGCGAGGAGGCGTCCGTCTCCCAGCACCGGTGCACGAAGGCCGCGATCCGGTTGGTCAGCCGGGCCGGCCGCAGACGCAGCTCGAGAACCGAGTGAGCGTTGAGCAGGCGGCCGTTGGGCAGCTCGGAGGCGAGCATGCCCGCGTCGGAGAAGGGGTGGACGGGGTCGCGCGGATGGCCGATCACCAGGGCGGGGGTCTGCATGGCGCACCGCTCGTGATGGCCCGGCGCCGCGCGCCCGTAGAGGATCCCGCTCAGCACGGCGGCGCTGGGCGCCGGGTCCTGGGAGAGCCAGTCCAGCCCGATCTGCGCCAGGAGGGGAAGTGGACGCCGGGGCACAGCGCGGGCGGCGTTGGCAATGGCCCGCATCACCGGCTCGCCGAACTTCAGCGCGAGCAGCAGCGGGGTGAAGGCGGCGCCGCAGGCGGCGATGGCGTTGTCGAGCACCGGCATCTCGATGACCATCCCCGCCAGGCGGTCGGGTGCCTGGGACGCCACTTCCAGGCTGATGTTGGCGCCCAGCGAGGTCCCCCCCACGACGGCGCGGTGCAGCTCCAGGTGATCCATCAGCGCCACCGTCTGCTCGGCGAACGCCGTGATCGTGTAGCGCCACGTGTCGCAGGGCCGCGACGAAGCGCCGTGGCCGAGAGGGTCGAAGGTGACGACGCGATTGCCGCGCGAGGCGAGCGAGCGGGCCAGGGGGGCCTGCATCGTCTGGGACAGGAGCAGGCCGGGGAGGAGGATCGTCGTCCGCGGACCCTCTCCGTAGACCGTATAGGCAAGTCGCTGTCCGTCGAGGCGAAACTCGGCCATCGCTGGGTGCGGAGCATAGTGGGGCCAGCGGCGCTGACTGGCCAGTCAGCCAGTTTTCGGCACCGCGGCCTCCGAGGGGGCGGTACAGTCTGGTACCAGCCACCGCTCTCGAAGACTTCAGGAGGACCGTTCCCATGGCCAAGGCTGCACGATCGCTTGCCGGCAAGGTCGTCGCCATCACCGGCGGAGCCCGCGGAATCGGGCGAGCCACCGCGGCGGCCCTGATCGCCCAGGGCGCCCGGGTCGCGATCGGCGACATCGACGCGCCGCTGGCCGCGCAGGCCGCCTCGGAGCTGGGCAGCGGCACCCTGGGCCTGCCGCTCGACGTCACCAGCCGCGAGAGCTTCGACGGCTTCCTCGCGGAGGTCGAGACCCGCCTCGGCCCGCTCGACGTCGTCATCAACAACGCCGGCATCATGCCGATCGGCCCGTTCGTCGATGAGATCGACGCCACCGCACAGCGCATGGTGGACATCAACCTGCACGGGGTCATCTACGGTTCCAAGCTCGCGCTCGAGCGCTTCCTGACGCGCGGGCGCGGCCATCTCGTCAACGTCGCGTCGGTGGCCGGCAAGGGCGGCTTCCCGGGCGGCGCCACGTATTGCGCCACCAAGCACGCCGTCGTCGGCCTCAGCGAGGCCATCCGCGCCGAGGTGCGCAAGAGCGACATCGACGTGAGCATCGTCATGCCCGTGGTCGTCAACACCGAGCTCGGCGCCGGCCTGCAGAAGAGCCGCGGCGTCAAGGTGGTGGAGCCCGAGGATGTGGCCAACGCGATCGTCGAGGCGCTCCAGAGCGGCCGCGTCGACGTCTACGTGCCCCGCGGGATGCAGGCGCTCTTCCGCCTCATGAACGTCGTGCCCCGCGGCGTCGCCGACTTCGTCACCAAGGTGCTCAAGGGCGACCAGGTGCTCGTCAACCCCGATCATCTGATGCGCGAGGCCTATGAGAAGCGCACGGCGGCCCGTCGCGAGCTGACCGAAGCGCGTGCGGCCGTGCCGAGCTCGGCGGGCGCGGGCGCGGACGCCGCGGCGGCGGAGGCCGAGAAGGAAGTCGTTTAGATGGCTAGGGCTGGGAGGCCAGCCAGTCGGCGATGAGACCGCCGATCTGCGGCCCGGCGTCCTCCTGGAGGAAGTGGCCCGCGTCGGCGATGACGTGGGCGACCTCGCCGTTGAGCGCCGCAGCGAAGCGGTGACCGGTCTCGAGCGGCAGCACCGGGTCTGAGTCGGCCCACAGCATGAGCTTGGGCCGCGGGTCGGTCCTCAGCGCGTCCAGCGTGCGCTGCCCGGCCTCGGCCCCCGGCATCTCCGGGCTGGTGGGCAGCATCAGCGGGAAGGCGCGCGCCCCCGCCTTGGAGGCGGCGTCCGGGAACGGCGTCTCATAGGCGGCGATTACCTCCTCCCCGGGGTCTCGGTGGCAGCCGCCGCGCACGAGAAAGCCAACGGGCAGATCCTCGGTGCACGCTACGAAGTCCCGGAACGCCTTCCAGGCCTCGGTCATCGTCTGGCGCCCGGTGAACAGGCCGGTGTCCAGGATCACCATGCGCGCGACCCGCTCCGGCGCCTGGACCGCGGCGCGCAGCCCCACGGGCCCGCCCCAGTCGTGTACGACGATCGTCGCCTCGCGGACGTCGAGGCTCTCGAGCAGGGAGGTGAGCGCCGCGGTGTGGCGGTCATACGTGTACCAGCCGACGTCCGTGGGCTTGTCCGAGCGCCCGAATCCGGGCAGGTCGGGCGCGATGCAGCGGTAGCCGGCGTCCCGGACGGGGACCAGCACCTTGCGCCAGAGAAAGGACCACGTGGGCTCCCCGTGGACGAACACCACCGGCGCGCCCTCGCCCTCGTCGAGGTAGGCGAGCCGGATGTCCTCAAACGTCGTGTAGTGCGACTCGAAGGGGAAGTCCGGGAGACGGTCGGGCACCGCGACATCTTCCAGCATGTCTGTCAAGAAGTCGCGCCTCAGCCGCGGCGCAGCCAGGACGTCGCGTCGGAGGCGACGGTGATCCGGATGACGTCGGGCTCTCGCGCCCAGGCGATGAGGTTGAGCGATTGCAGCCGGTCAAGGATGGCCTGGAACGCCGCCGCCTGTGCCCGAGAGCCGTAGCGACGCTGCACGGCGAAGGACCAGCCGGTGGCGGCGAGGGGGTCCGAGATCCCGGCCTGGGTCTGGAACTTCTCGTCCTGCACGGTGGCGGCGATCCGCAGAGGGCTGCGCTCCCCCGAGACCCGGCGGACCTGCGCGGCCAGCTGAATGAGGAAGCGCAGGGCCTCGGGCCGCAGGCCGCGGTACAGCGAGCGGGGCGCGCCGACGGAGCGTGCGCCCGTCCCCATGGCGGGGTCGACCACGAGCCCCAGCGCCCGGGCGTTGGAGGGCAGCGGCACGATGGCGTGGCTCTGGTAGGCCGCCGCCAGCGCCGCCGGATCGGCAAAGGGCGCGGCGCGAGGGTGCAACACCGAGCCGCCGGCGTCGTCGGCGAACTCCAGGTCGTTGACCCGGCGCAGCGCGGCGCGGTCGGTGCGCCACAGGCGCATGATGTCGACGGCGGCGAGGACCCGCCAGTAGTAGGTCCACGAGTCGTCGCCGAAGCCGGCCAGCCGCCGATAGGCGGTGGCGTGGCGGGTAGGGGCGCTGTCGAAGTACAGCTGCGCGTAGGGGACGGAGCGGCCGCCGTCGTAGTCGGCCAGGACCTGGTGCAGATTGCCGATCCCCATGTGGTAGGACTCGACTGCGAGGTCCTGTCGTCCGAACTGCCCTCGGGCGATCTTCAGGTAGCGGACCGTCGCCGCCAGCGCCTTGGAGGCGTTGAAGCGGTCATCGGCCGCGGCCCGGCGGGCGAGCAGCCGCCCGAGACGGCCCCGGCGCGTGCCCCCGGCCACCGCATCGATCTGGCGGGTCAGCCGGCGGCTGGAGGCCAGGTCGATGTGCATGCCGAGCAGCGATTGGCCGGTGGCGGCCAGGATCTGGGTCAGCCCGGCAGCGTCGGCGGGGTCAGAGCCCGCGATGACCTGGGGGCGCCCGGCACTCTCCAGGAAGACCAGGCCCTCCACCAGGTTGGGGTCGATCCCGGTGCCGGCGGTGGCGTGGTCGATGCGGGGCCGGAAGGCGGCCACCCGCGCTGCGGTGGCCATGACGCCACCGGGGCTGAGCGCGAACAGTGGCCGGGCGTTGCCGGCCGTGGCCCGCGCGACGAAGTCCCCCGCCTGGCTGGACCGGTAGGCGAACGGGTCTCCAGGGCCGGCGCTGTCGGCCACGGTGGGGGCCGGGGGCTGGGGCAGGCCGCCGCCCAGCCCGGACACGACGACCGCGACGACGAGGATGAGCGCGCCCAGCGCGACCACCAACCGCCCGCGGCGCCGGGCGATCGTTTGAGGGCGCCGCCGCCGCCCTCGGCGCGGGACAGCCGGGCGCTCCGGGGCCAGGCCGGGCGGCCGCGAGGGACCAGGTCCGTAGGACACGCCGGGGCGACGCTATCAGCCCTGCCCGGCGTGTCTCGCACTGCGCCGCTATCCTCCTGCGCTCGCTGGGCGGGCCGTGTGCCGGCCGTCGACGGCGCCCGCCACCACGGGCCGCGCCCGTCCCCCAGACCTCGAGACCCCACTGGATATGAGCTCCTCCGAACTCAATGGCCGTCGCGTCCTGGTCACCGGCGGCTCCGGATTCATCGGCCGCCACGTCGTCTCGGCGCTCACCGCCGACGGGGCGCAGGTGCGCGTCGTCGACCTCCAGCCCCACCCCGACCCCTCGGTGGACGTGGTCCAGGGCGACATCGCCGATCCCGAGGTGCTCGAGCGGGCGTTCTCGGGCGGATTTGACTCGATCGTGCACCTGGCCGCCGTGACCTCGGTGCTGCGTTCCCTGGAGCAGCCCGATCTGACCTTTCGCACCAACGTCGCCGGGACCTACGCGCTGCTGGAGGCGGGGCGCGCCGCAGGGGTCACCTCGCTGGCCTTTGCCTCCACCAATGCCGTCACCGGGCCGATGGAGCAACCGAAGATCACCGAGGCCGCAAAGCTGCGGCCGCTCACCCCGTATGGGTCGACCAAGGCGGCGGGCGAGATGCTGATGGCCGCCTACACCGCCTCCTATGGTCTGCGCTGCGCCTGCATCCGCCTCACCAACGTCTACGGTCCCGGCATGCAGGCCAAGGACTCGATCATCGCCCGGCTCATGCGCTGCATCCGTCTCGGCACCACCTTCGAGGTCTACGGCGACGGCTCCCAGGTGCGCGACTACGTCCACGCCCACGACGTCGTGGCCGCGATGCGACTGGGCCTCACGTCCGAGGAGTGGGCGGGTCCGACGGTGATCGGCGCGGGCACCTCGCTGTCCGTGCTGGAGGTCATCGAGGCCGTCAAGCGCGTCTCCGGCGCCGACATCGACTACACGCACGGCCCGGCCAAGGCCGGCGAGATGCCCGCGGTGATCGTCGATCCGGCCCGGGCCCATGCCGCCGGCTGGAGACCGCAATACCCCGATCTCGACGACGGATTGGTCGGCGTCTGGGATGAGTGGTCCAAGGCCGAGGTCAAGGCGCCGGCGGCGAGATGACCGCGCTCGACGTCAGCCATGAGGAGTACGACCGCCTCGATCCCGCCGAGCGTGCCGCCGCCGAGGCGTTTTTGAGCCGCCACCCGGTGGGCGCCGGCGCTCCGCTGGCCGTCGTCATCCCTGCCTACAACGAGGAGCCGACCGTCGCCGAGGTGATCGCCGCGATCCCGCCTGAGGCCGCCGGCCTGCAGACCGAGGTGATCGTGGTCGTCGACGGCGCCAAGGATGCCACCGCGGCCGTGGCCACGCAGGCGGGCGCGCTGGTCTGCGACGTCCCGGTCAACCGCGGCCAGGGCGCCGCCCTGCGGCTGGGCTACTGGCTGGCGCGTGCCCGCGGGTGCCAGGTCATCGTCACCATCGACGCCGACGGCCAGTACGAGGCCGACGAGATCAGCCGCGTGGTCCAGCCCATCCTCGATGGCAACGCCGACTTCGTCTCCGGCAGTCGCCGCCTGGGCGCGGAGCTCACCACCGATGCCACCCGCCACGCCGGCGTGATCGTGTTCGGCGCGCTCATCTCCGTGCTGGTGCGCCACCGCGTCACCGATCCCGCCTGCGGGCTGCGGGCCATGCGCTCGGAGGTGACCGCGGACGTGGTGCTCGAGCAGCCCCAGTACCAGGCTTCAGAGCTGATGATCTCCGCCGCCCTGCACGGGTACCGGCTGGCGGAGGTGCCCACCACGATGCGCGACCGCGGCCAGCACGCCACGGGAACCAAGAAGGGCGGGAACTTCCTCTACGGAGTCCGGTTCGCCCGCGCCGCGGTCCACACCTGGTGGCGCGACCGCACGGCTGCCCGCAAGCGCGAGCGGCCCGCGAACACCCACTTCTCGTAGACGAAGAACTTCAGCGCGAAGAACACCGCCTGGACGAACACGTAGGCGGCGGTGACGAAGATCACGCGGATGCCGTGTCCCGCGGGAATGCTCTGGATCTGATCGTTGGTCCACCCCGTGAGCGCCGCCGAGGCGACGAGCACCAGCAGCGAGATCAGGATGTAGGCGACGACCTCGCGCAGCCACGACACCTGACCCCTGATCTTCCACGCCCAGCGGCGATTGAGGATCCAGTTGGGCACCGCGCCCGCGATGAACGCCCCCACCGAGCACACCGTCGTGTTGCCGACCGTGACGTAGAGCAGGGCGAAGGCCACGATGCTCGTGAGCAGCGCGATGACCGACCCGATGGCGTAGCGCGTGATCTTGCCGGCGAGGGCAGAATCCCTCAACCGGCCGTAATAGTCGGAAACCACCGTCCCTGATCCTAGCGTCTGCGTCCATAAGATCGGTGTCAAAACCCTTCTGGGTCGGCGGTTTCCGGTGCATCGGGGGCCTGGGGCGCGCCGCCTCGGGGGTAGGCCGGGCGTTCCCGGCGCCGCCGACGCACGTCAACGGCTGCGATGAAGGGGGCGTGCAGCCGGCGCGGCGCTCAATCCGGCCCGTTGCAGGGAGTTTTGGGAGATAACGACTCTGTGGTGGGAGTTATCTACCAAAACCCCTTGGCGGATCGCCCGATCCGCCCTGCGGCTGCCGCCACGAGCGGTAGCGTCCCCGCCCATGCGCCTCCAGGCCGCCGGCGACCCCCTGACCCTCGACGACGACCTCGTCATCGCCGGCGACAATCTGGCCGCGATGGACCGCCTGCCGGAGGGCACGTTCGACCTCGTCTACGTCGATCCCCCCTTCAACACCGGCCGCGCCCAGACTCGCCACACGATGAGCGCAACCACGGACACCGGCGCCGCGCGAACCGGATTCGGCGGGCGGCGCTACCGGACCGAGCTGCTGCGCAGCCTCAGCTACGACGACGCCTTCGCCGACTATCTCGGGTTCCTGGAGCCGCGGGTGGTCCGCGCGCGGGAGCTGCTGGCCCCGCACGGGACCCTCTACTTCCACATCGACTATCGCGAGGCGCACTACTGCAAGCTGCTGCTCGACGAGCTGTTCGGGCGCGACGCGTTCCTCAACGAGATCATCTGGGCCTACGACTACGGGGCCAAGCCGCGGCGGCGCTGGCCCGCCAAGCACGACACGATCCTGGCCTACGTGCGCACGCCGGGCGCCCACCACTTCGACGCCGACGCCGTGGAGCGCGAGCCCTACATGGCCCCGGGCCTGGTCGGCGCCGAGAAGGCGGCGCGGGGCAAGCGCCCAACCGACGTGTGGTTTCACACGATCGTGCCCACCAACGGGTCCGAGAAGACCGGCTACCCGACCCAGAAGCCGGCCGGGGTGCTGCGCCGGCTGGTGGCGGCGTCCTCGCGGCCGGGGGGGTGGTGCCTGGATCCGTTCGCCGGATCGGGCACCGTCGGGGCGGTGTGCGCGGAGCTGGGACGGCGCTTTGTCCTCATCGACTCCAACCCGACCGCCATCGACGTCATGGGCGCCCGGCTTCAGGAGCCCGTCAGCTCTCGCCGCCGCGCACGAGTGGCACGAACCTGACCGGATCGAGACGCTCCGCGAACAGGCCTTCGGGGGTGCGGCGGACCCGGGTCAGGAACTGGTGCTCGTCTCCGACGGGGGCCACGAGCCGTCCTCCCACCGCGAGCTGCGCCTCGAGGGCGGGCGGTACCCCCTCCCCGGTGGCGGCGGCGACGTTGATGGCATCGAACGGCGCCTGGTCGGGCAGTCCCTGCCACCCGTCGCCCACGACGCAGATCACGTGGGCGTAGCCCAGCTGTGACAGGGTGGCGCGCGCCTGGGCACTGAGCTGGGGATGGCGCTCCACCGTCCACACCTCGCCGACCAGCCGGCCCAGCAGGGCGGCGTGGTAGCCCGAGCCGGTGCCGACGTCCAGAACGCGATCGCCGGGCTCGAGCTCGAGCAGCTCGAGCATCCGCGCCACCACCACCGGCTGGGAGATCGTCTGGTCGCAGTCGATGGGCAGGGCGGTGTTCTCATAGGCCCGGGCGCGCTCGGCGTGGGGCACGAACCGGTGGCGGGGCACGGCGGCGACGGCGTCGAGCACCCGCTGGTCGTGCACCGCTCGGGCCAGCCGGCGCGCGAGTCCCTGTGCGGGGTCCACCGGCGTCATTCTCTCAAGCTCGGCTGCGTTCGCGATGGGCCGGTCGTGCTTGAATCGTGGGCATGCTGGCGAGCTTGAAGCTCCAGCGTGCGCTCATGGGTGTCCTGGTCGTGCTGCTGGCGGCCATCGTTTTCATCGTGCTCAGCAACCGCGGCTCCAACAGCGCGGACGGGCAGACGCAGACCCAGTCGCCGTTCAGCGGGCCGACGATGCCGGCTCATCTCAAAGCCGAGGACTTCACGCTGACCGACCAGTCGGGCCGGCGCGTCAGCCTCGCGGCCGACCGCGGCAAGGTGGTGGTCCTCACGTTCATCCACTCGCTGTGCCATGACACCTGCCCGTTCATGGTCGAGCAGATCAAGGGAGCGCTCAACGATCTCCCCGGCGACGGGCGCGACGTCCCGACCATCGGAGTGAGCGTCGCCCCGGCCGAGGACACCGTGCACAACCGGGACGCATTCCTGGCCAAGCACCAGATGACGGGACGGCTGCAGTTCGTCAGCGGGCCGACGCCGGCGATGCGGCGGGTGTGGCACGCCTATTCGATCCAGCCGGTGACCCCGAAGATCGATCACTCCACGTTCGTGCTGCTCATCGACAAGCACGGCTACGAGCGCGTGGGCTACCCCGCCGACCAGCTCACGCCCGAGGCCCTGGCCCACGACATCCGGGTCATGCAGCGCGAGTCCTGACGGCTAGATCCGTCCCGGCCCAAAGTCACCGTGGTGCTCCGCGCCACGTCCGTTGACGGCCGTCATGTGATGGATCAGCGGCCGCGTCGCACTGCGCGCAGCGGCGGGGACGAAGTTGGGCAGATGGAGGGCGAAGATCGACCCCGCCTCGGTGCTGGTCACGCTGCAGCTGCCCCCGTGAGCCTTGGCGATGGCGTCGGTGATGGCCAGCCCCAGGCCCACGCCGCCCGCGCTGCGCGTGCGGGCGGAGTCGGCGCGGGCGAACCGGTCGAAGATCCGAGACAGCGCCTCCGGGGGCACCCCGACCCCCTCGTCCTGAACCTCGATCGACACCTCGCCGTGTCCCTGTGCGGTCGCCCGCAGCTCGATGGCGGCGCCCGGCAGGGAGTACTTGACGGCGTTCTCCAGCAGTGCGTCCAGTGCCGCGCGCAGACGCTCGGCGTCCACCCGGAGCCGTCCCGCCGCGAGCGCGCCCAGGCGCCAGGCGCGCGGGGCGAGCTCTGACCAGCGCATGAAGACGTCCTCCAGCAGCGGCTCGAGCTCGATCTCGGCCGGCTGCAGGAAATCGGGCTCATCGGCCACGGCGAGCACCAGCAGGCGGGCGACGATCGCGTCCATCCGCCCCAGCTCGTCCAGCGCCACCTCCACCTCGGGCAGCGTCCCCGCCTCGGCGCGCAGCAGCTCGAGGTGGCCGCGCGCGATCGTCACCGGGGTGCGGAGCTCATGCGACGCGTCATGGATGAACCGCTCCTGGCTCTCGAGCAGGGCGCGGTGCTCCTCGGCCCGGCCTTCCGCGATGCGCTGGGCCTCGACCCGGCGCCGGGCATGCCACACCATGGCCAGGAACATCGCGGCCATCAGCGGCACCTCGAAGAGCTCGCCCCACAGCTGGATGCCGTGAAAGGCGTCGAGCCCGATCGAGAGCCCGGTCAACGCCATGACGCACCCGAGCACGATCAGGGTGGGACGCAGGGCCCAGACGCGGAACCCGTAGAGCAGCGTCAGGCTGATCCAGACGAAGTGAAACGGAATCGTCTCCCAGCTCGGCCACGCCACCATCGCCGCGTAGTTGACTCCCGCGAACAGCGCCCAAACCAATTCCACCTGGCGGCGGCGCCCCCAGTCCTGCGCCCGGGCCGCGCGACTGGTCATGCCGCGGCGCGGTAGCCCGCGTTGCGTACGGTCTCGATCGGAGCCTGGGGGCCCAGCTGGCGGCGCAGGCGGCGCACACAGACGTCCACCACGTTGGAGCGTGGGTCAAAGTCAAAGCCCCACACCTCTGACAGGAGACGCTGGCGGCTGATCACCTCACCCGGGTGCAGCATGAGGAAGTGCAGCAGCCGGAACTCGCGGTCGGCGAGGTCGGCCACGGTCTGTCCCATCCACGCCTGGCGCCGTGCCAGGTCAAGCGCCAGGACGCCCACGCGCAGCACCCCGCCGTCGCCGGAGGAGGCACCGCTCGCGCGACGCATGTGCAGGCGCACGCGCGCCAGGAGCTCGTCGAGCGAGAACGGCTTGACGATGTAATCGACGGCCCCCAGCTCGAACCCACGCAGCTTGGTGGGGATGTCGCTGCGGGCCGACAGGATGAGCACCGGCAGGTCGTGCTGGCGCAGCTGCAGCTGGCGAAGAACCTCGAGGCCGCCCTGACCGGGCAGCAGCAGGTCGAGGATCACACCGTCGTAGTCGCCGGCGAGCGCGCGCTCGAGCCCCTGCTCGCCGTCGGCAACGACATCGACCACGAAGCCCTCGGCGGCGAAGGCGCGCGCCAGAAACGCGCGGATTCGTGCCTCGTCCTCAACGACCAATATTCGCATTTCCCCCCATCCTCGCTTCCGGGTTTCCGGCCCGGGCCGCGGGGAAGACTAGTCCTCGCTTGGCCGCTTGTAAATGACCGGCAGATGACATCGCCGTCATCTGCTTGCCTTCTGCGGCCCCATCCATAGAAGATCCCCGCCGGAGGAGAGAGGGTCTTCAATGAGCGGATATGCGAAGCGTCTGACAGGGATCGTCATCGGGGCCGTCGTCGTCTGCGTGCTTCTGGGGCTCTACATCGGGGTCTATCTGAGCAGCCAGCCCGGCTCGGCCTCCGCGGCCCAGTCCCCGGGTGGGGTGCACCTGTACCTCGGAACCGTCCCCGCGTCGGAGGGCACCGACCCGCATCCCAGCTGGGTGTCCTATTACGCCGTCGACGCCACGAGCGGCAACTGGCGCCACGACACCACCTTCGTGCTGCCCGCCAACACCGTCGTCACCGTCACGGTCTACAACTACGACGGTCAGAGCGGCCTGCGCAATCCGTTCATCTCGCAGTCCGAGGGAACGCTCAGCGGTGGCTTCACGCTCGACGGCAAGCCGACGCGGACCGTCGACCCCGACGCCGCCTCGCACATCTTCGCCATCCCGCAGCTCGGCGTCTCGGTCCCGGTCGAGGGTGTCACCGACGACGCCAAGAATCAGTGCGCCAACGCGCCGTGCCCGCTGAGCACGGCCCACACCACCACCACGTTCAGCTTCAGGACCGGCAAGCCCGGGCTCTATCGCTGGCAGTGCTTCGTGCCCTGCGCCGCCGGCTACATCCAGGGTTGGGGCGGGCCGATGCAGACGGTCGGCTACATGGACGGCTTCATCAAGGTCGTATGAGGCGATGACCGGAGCGAATCACTGGCGCCGCCTGGTGCTGTGGTGGCTGGGCACCAGCATCGTGGCGACGCTGCTCGTGGTGCTCGTCCTGGCGCCGATCGTGCCGCCGGGCAACGGCTCGGTGGAGGCGTCGGGCCAGGTGGTGGATAACACCGTGCTACTCGGCGTATCGACGCCGATCGCGATGGCGGTGCTCGTGTACTTCATCTACGCGCTGATCGTCTTTCGCGAGCGCGACACCAGCGCGGTCCTCGATGGTCCCCCCATCCGCGGTGACGCCCGGATCCAGACCTGGTGGCTGGTGGTGACGACCGGGCTCGTCCTCTTCCTGGCCGGCTACGGGACGATCCGGATGCTCGCCGACGGCGCCGGCGGCGGCCAGGGACCCAATCCGATCGCCAAGCCCACCGGCGCCAGCCGCGCGCTGCAGGTCCAGGTCATCGCCCAGCAGTGGAAGTTCACCTACCGCTGGCCGTCCTACGGCGGCGTGGAGACCTCGACGCTGGAGCTGCCCGCCAACCGGATGATCGCCTTCCACGTCACCTCGCTGGACGTGATCCACTCCTTCTGGGCCTACCAGCTCGGTGTCAAGGCCGACGCGAATCCGGGCTTCGACAACATCGCCTACGTCACCACCAAGGGCCCGCTCACGTTTGACATCCACTGCGCGGAGCTGTGCGGCGTCTGGCACGGCTACATGTTCGAGAAGGGACGCGTGGTCGGGCCGAGCCAGTTCAGCACCTGGATCACCCAGCAGCGGGTGCGCAACGCGCCGGCGACAAAGAGCCTGCCGCCCTACTCGAAGCAGTACTTCCCGGACCCGCAGAGGAGAGGTGGATGAGCACGGTCGCGATCTCAGCCCGACGGCAGCCGACATGGCGCAAGCTGATCGGATTCAACCTGCTGACCGGGATCGTCCTGGCGGTCGTCGGGTGGCTCGTGGGCTCGTGGATCGGGGCGCGGATTCATGCCCCCAGCCTGGACTATTTCTCCGACACCGGTGAGAACGACATCGGGATCATGCTGGGCTACCTGTTCGGCGTGATCGGCTTCCTGGTGGGCCTCGGCTTCGCCAACTATCCGATCAAGCGCATGCTGGGTCACCCCGCATCGCTGGCCGAGCACGAGTCCGAGGGCGAGGGCGCGCTGCGCTACTTCGGCCTGTGCACCGACCACAAGGTGGTGGCGATCCAGTACATCGTCGGCATCGGCGTCTTCTTCCTCGTCGGGGGGATCAACGCGATGCTGATCCGCACCGAGCTTCTGCAGCCCAACGTGCACGTGTTCGGGCCCAACCAGTACGTGACCCTGGTGGGCATGCATGGCGCGATGATGATGGGGATGATGACCAGCGGCATCCTGGGCCCGTTCGCCAACTGGCTCGTGCCGCTGATGATCGGCTCGCGGCGCATGGCATTCCCCCGGATCGAGTCGTTCACCTTCTGGCTGCTGATGGCGGCGGGCGTCGTCCTGGTCACCACGATCTTCATGGGCGGCTTCCAGACCGGCTGGACCGGCTACACGCCACTGGGGACCCAGGGCACCGCCGGCTATGACGCCTATATCGGCTTCTTCGCCCTGGTCGGCCTGTCGATGTGCCTGCTGGGCCTCAACCTGGTGGTGACCATCATCACCATGCGCGCGCCGGGCATGACCTGGAACCGGCTCCCGATCTTCGTCTGGAGCGTGCTGGCCACCGCGGTGCTGATGATGCTGGCGGCGCCGATGCTGATCGCGGCGCTGCTCATGGGCGCCTTCGACCGCACCGTGCAGACCGCCTTCTACCTGGCCAGCGCCGGCGGCAGCGCGTACCTGTTCCAGAACCTGTTCTGGGTGTTCGGGCACCCGGAGGTGTACATCGTGGCGCTGCCGGGCTTCGGCATCGTCCTGGAGCTGCTGCCCGTGTTCTGCCGCAAGCCGCTGTGGGGCTATCGGCTGGCCGTCGCCGGGATGCTGGGGGTGGCGCTCCTGAGCTTCTTCGTGTGGCAGCACCACCTGTTCGTCAGCGGCATCAACGCCGACCTGCGACCGTTCTACATGCTGTCCACGGAGCTGATCTCGCTGCCCACCGGGTTCATCTTCCTGTGTGCCATGGGCACGATGTGGCGAGGGCGGATCCGGTACACGGTGCCCATGCTCTTCTGCATGGGCTGGGCCTTCAACTTCCTGTTCGGTGGCATCTCCGGCGTGTTCCTGTCCGACGTGCCGTCCGACGTGACCACCCACGGCAGCTTCTTCTCGATGGCCCACTTCCACTACACCATCATGGGCGGGCTGGTCTTCACGCTGTTCGCAGCCATCTACTACTGGGGCCCGAAGATGACCGGGTTCAACTTCAACGAGCGCCTGGCCCGGATCCACTTCTGGACGCTGTTCATCGCCTTCAACTCGACGTTCGGCCCGCTGTTCGCGCTCGGCCTGATGGGCCAGCCGCGCCGGGTGGTCACCTACCCCACCAACCTGCAGGCGCTCAACGACTGGGTGAGCGTGTCAGCGTTCGTCATCGGTCTCTCGATGCTGGTGTTCCTCTACAACCTGATCTGGTCGATGGTCATCAAGCGCGAACCGGCCGAGGACAATCCCTGGGACTCCAAGTCGGCCGAGTTCCAGCTGCCCACCCCGGTGCCGCTGCACGACTTCGACCGCATCCCGGTGTTCGACTCCGACCCGTATCCCTACGGCGTGGAGCCGGCGCCGGTGCTGACGCCGACGACCCAGGGAGCGTGACATGGAAGGCTCTGCCTCCGCACCCACCCATCCGCAGATCGAGCTCGAGCCGCCCGAGTGGCAGCCGCGTGCGCTGCGAGCCGGGGCGCGTGGCCTGTGCGGCGCCGTCGCCTTCTTCATGATCGCGTTCGTCTTCGCGTACTTCTACCTGCGCTCACAGGATCCGAACCACGGCTGGAAGTTCGGCGCGGTCAACCCGTCGATCGGGCTGGGGACGGCCATCGTGGTGTCGCTGCTGGCCAGCGCCGCGGCCATGCGCGCCGCCGCCACGCGCTCGGACCTGACCGTTAGCGCCGGTGGGGCGGCCCTCGGCCTGGCGCTGTTGTCGGTGGTGCTGCAGGTGGTCGAGTGGACGACCCTGGGCTTCGGGCCCGGCAGTGGCGGATATGCCAGCGTGTTCGTCGGCTGGACCGCGTTCTACGCGGTGCTGACCCTCGTCTGCGCCTTCTGGATCGAGACCCAGGTGGCGACGGCGTGGCGCCGTCGGCGCGAGGGTGTGGAGGCCACGCCCGCGGCGGTGCTGTCCGACACTGAGGTGGTGGACGCCGGGCTCGAGGCCTGCTCGTTCTTCTGGACGTTCTTCGTGGTGAGTGGCCTCGTGCTGTACGTCCTCCTCTACCTGCTGTAGGGGTGGTCTGAGTTGCGGAGTCCGCGATGAGCTGGCACGGCTGGTCTATCCAGCCTCCGCTGCTCTATGTGGCCGTGGCCGGGATGCTCTATTGGGTGGGCGGGCTCGGCTACCGCCGCGCCGGGCGCCAGGCTCTGCACACGGCGTCGTTCGCCGCCGGCCTGCTGACGATCGTGCTGGCGCTTGAGTCCCCGATCGACGGCTACGCCGACCAGTTGTTCTGGGTGCACATGTTCCAGCACGTCCTGCTGCTGACCGTGGCGCCGCCGCTCATCCTGCTCGGGCGGCCGTGGCCGCGCATGTGGCGGGCGCTCCCGCTCGAGACGCGCACCCGCATGGGCCGGACCCTGGCCCGGGCGCGCTGGACCGCGCCGCTGCGCGCGCTGGCCCGCCCGCTCCCGGCGTGGCTGCTCTTCAACGTGACCTTGGTGGCCTGGCACATTCCGGCGGCCTATAACGCCACCCTGCGATCAGGGGCGGTGCACAACCTCGAGCACGCGATGTTCTTCTTCACCGGGCTGCTCTTCTGGGCCCGCGTGATCGATCCTGGCCCGCTGCGCCCGCGACTGGTGTGGCCGGCGCGCATCGCCTACACGGTGGGCGCGATGGTGGTGGGATGGGTCCTGGCGATCACGCTCGTGCTCGTGCCCCACCCGCTGTACTCGTTCTACGCCGACCTCGCCCACCGGCCGGGCGGGATCAGCGCCCTGACCGACCAGCAGCTCGCCGCCGGGATGATGTGGGTGCCGGGGTCGCTGGCCTTCACGGTCACCTTCATGATCGGCTTCTACCGCTGGCTGGAGCCCGACAAGCCGGCGTCGCGCGGTAGCGCGCTCACGACCACCTAGGAGGAGTGATCAGCATGCCCCCGATCCTGTTCGCGGACAACTTCCTCGCCGGCTCGCTGCTGTCGCTCCTGTTGCCGGTGTGCCTCCTCATCGCGCTCGCCGTCTGGTACGTGCGGTTCGTCCGCCAGAGCCCGGACACCAGCCCCGCGTCATCCACGCTGCCTCCGGCCGCGGTGGTCGCCGCGGCGGCCGACCACGTCGATGAGGTGGAGCCCGCAGGCCCGCCGCCGGGCGAGATCAGATGATGGAGGCCGGCGTCGGGGTCGGGCGCCGACTGAACCGGCGCACCGCCGGACAGATCTCCGCCGTCCTGGCGGTCGCCATCCTCGCCGGCGTCGGGGCGGGCGCGGCGGCTCACCTCCTGCTCAGTGGTGGATCCAGCGCTGCGCCGGCATCGGCCACGACGCATGGAGCGCTGCGCGGCCAGGCCACCTGGGCGGCCGGGGTTCGCCCCGCGCCCGCGATCACGACGCTGCGCGACCAGACCGGCACGCGCTTCAGCCTGGGTTCGCTGCACGGCCACACCGTGGCCATCGAGTTCTTCGACTCGCACTGCAAGGCCGAGTGCCCGCTGGCCGGGCGTGCCCTGGCCGCCGCCGAGCGCCCTCTGTCACGCGCGCAGCGGCCGGTCCTGGTGGTCGTCAGCGTCAACCCCCTGGACACGCCGGGCAGCGTGCGCCGGGCGGTCCGCTCATGGGGCCTGGCGGGGATGGCGCCCTGGCACTGGCTCATGGGGACTCATGCGCAGCTGGCGCCGGTGTGGCGCGCGTATCGCATCTTCGTCAAGCCGATGCGGGGCGACATCAGCCACACCGAGGCTCTGTATGTGCTGGACCGCCACGGAGACGAGCGGTCGGGATACCTGTTCCCCTACGAGCCGAGCTCCGTCGGCAATGACCTGCGCGTGCTGGCGGGGCACCGTGGAGGTGGGCATGTCTGAGCCGATCGCGGCGTTGCCCGCCGATGTGCTCTCCGCCGAGGGCGCCTCGCTGCACGCGCGCCCGGCGTGGCGCGCGACGCTTGCGGATTACGTGACGCTCACCAAGCCGCGCATCATGTCGCTGTTGGTGTTGACGGCGGTGTGCTCCATGGTGGCCGCCGCCAATGGCTCACCGGCCACGCTGTCCCTGGCGGCGCTGGTCGTAGGTGGCGCGCTGGCCTGTGGGGGCGCCAGCGCGCTCAACCACGTGCTCGACCGAGACATCGACCGCCTGATGGGGCCACGCACCGCTTCACGCCCGGTCGCCGCGGGCCGGATCTCCCCGCGGCGCGCCGTGATCTTCGGCCTGGCGCTCTCGGCGCTGGCCTTTGCCGTGCTGACCGTGTTCGCCAACGTGCTGGCGGCAGCGCTCAGCCTCAGCGGTGGGGCCTACTACGTGCTCGTCTACACCCTCTGGCTCAAGCGCAGCACGACGCAGAACATCGTCATCGGCGGGGCCGCCGGGGCGATCCCGCCGCTGGCCGGGTGGGCCGCGGCGCACGGCAGCGTGGGGCTCGGCGCGCTGCTGCTGTTCGGCATCGTCCTGCTGTGGACGCCACCCCACTTCTGGGCGCTGGCGCTGCTGCTCTCCCGCCACTATGAGGCGGCGCGCGTGCCGATGCTGCCCGTGGTCCGGGGCGCGTCGGCCACCTCGATGCAGGTGCTGCTCTACACCGTTGCCCTGGTCGCCATGTCCCTGGTTCCAGCCGCTCTCGGCACCTTCGGCTCGGGCTACCTGGCCGCGGCGGTGATCCTCGGTGGCGTCTTCTGCGTGCTGGCGTGGCGCCTGTGGCGCGTGCAGACGCCGGCGCGGGCGGCGGTGCTGTTTCACTACTCGCTGCTGTACCTCTCGCTGCTGTTCCTGGCCGTCGCGGTCGACGCCGTCATCCGCTAGGGAAACCTAAGACCAGCGTAGGAATGGACGGCCTGCGCCGAGGAATGAGTACCGCTTAAAGCCCGGCTGGTGCAGGGGCTTTGTCTCTCGAGGGCAGAATGCAGCTCAGCGGCTAAGGAAATTTTGAGGTTAAACGCGTGGGCGGCGGGGAATAAAAGCGGCATCCAGGTCCCCAACCGCAAAGGGGTGTAATGACCCTCGCCTTGATCACCAACATCGTGTTCGCCGCGTTCGTCCTGACGGTCATCCCGGGGATGCTGGCATGGGCGATTCGCGCCTCGCGCGACGACGGCGCGGAGTACGCGCGTGCTGCTCGGCGCCGGCCGATGCCACGCCCGCACTATCCGAGCCCGCGTGTCGGCACGCCTACAGGGCCGCGTCGGCCCCTCTCGGACGCCGGCGCGCGATAGCCCGCGGCGTGATCACGGCTCGGCTGGTCGCCAGCGGGCCAGGAGCGGCTCCAGGTCCTCCCGCAGCTGGCGATCGCTGAGTCCCGGCAGCTCGAAGCTCGCGCGGCCCCGGCCCGTCTGCACCTGCAGCTCCCGGCGGCGGCCCGGGCGCACGCCCCGGCGCGGCCGCGCGACCGAGACGTCCTCGATCTCCGTCCATTCCAGCCGGCCGATGGCCGCGCCGCTGGAGGCCTTGAGCACATCGAGCCCGGCGGCGGAGAAGCGAATCTCGAGGTCGGTCTCTCCGCGGCGCAGGCTCTCGATCCCGCCCAGGTGCACCGCCGCCACGCGGACGGCACCGGGCCCGGGGTCGGCAGGGGCCGCCCCCGCCGGCTCCTCTGCCTCCTCGTAGGGTGGCGCGCCGACGAGCTCGTGGGCGCGGCGCACCTCGGGATGCGAGACGGCATCGGCGAGGCCGATTCCGAGCGAGCGCGCGGCCACGCCGGCCAGGCAGCGCCGCCACAGCACGGCGCCGGCTCGCGCGGCCGCAGCATCGACCAGATGCTCCAGCTGCGCCTCGTCGATGGGGCTGCTCAGAGGACGCAGCGCCAGCTGGTCCTCGAAGGCGGCGCGGAGGCGGTCGTGGAGATCCGTGCGTGCCTCCTCGGCGATGCGCTCGGCGCTCAGCTCGGAGGTCCCGCTCACGTCTGGACCAGCTCGACCACCCGACCGAGGAAGGCCGCGGCCTGCGCTCCGTACACGATGCGGTGGTCGCTGGTGAGCGTGAGGGTGAGCTGGTGCCCGGGCAAGACGGCTCCGTCTCGCACCACCGCCACGTCGCGGATGGCACCCGCGGTCAGCATGGCCGCCTGGGACGGGGGTACGAGCCCGGCGGCGCGATGGACCCCGAGCTGGCCGAGATCGGAGAAGGTGAACGTGGCGCCCGCCTGCTCGGGCGGGGTCAGCTCGCCCGACCGCGCTCGGGCGCTCAGCCGGGTCAGCTCGTCGTCGAGCTCCCGCAGGGACCGGGCGCCGGCGTCGAGGATCGTCGCCGTCGGCTGTGAGTCCTCGAAGGGAATGAGGATGCCGACGTTGACGCGCGCGTACATCTCATACCGGGCGTCGCGATAGGCACCGTTGACGCGCGGAAACTCATGCAGCGCGGCGGCGCAGGCGCTGACCAGGACCGCCGTGGTGGTGACCTCCTCCCGCGTCGCCCGGTCCAGCAGCCGATCCGCGTCCGCCTCGGTGGACAGCTCCAGGTCGGGGACGGTCGCCCGAATCTCGGCGCTGCGGCGGGCGACGACCCCCCCCGCGCGGCCAGGTTCCTCGGTGGTCGTCTCGCCCTTCAGCGACTGGTTGGGGACGGGTACGGCGCGGCTGTCCATTGCCGCTCCAACATACCGGGCACCCTCAGCTGTCGGCGCCCTCCCACAGGGCCAGGAACTCTGCGGCCTCCAGCCCGGCCAGGTCGGCTCGCAGCTGGCGCAGCAGCCTGGTCGCCTCCTTGGCCGGAAGCTCCCAATAGAGCAGCAGCTCCCCGTCGTCGATCGAGACGACCTCGATCCGGTCCACCCGTCGGCGGTCCGCCATGAACGCCGGCTCCCGGCCTCCCCGCGTGACCATGAGATGAAAGACGCGGTTGGCCCTCATCGGCGCGCGGCGTCAGGTGACGGGTCCCGCCGGCACGCCCAGGGCGCCCGTCGCCCGCTCGAGCGCGTCCTCCCCGGCGAAGACCTCGGCGCCGACCTGGATCGCGGGCAGCTGGGACACGCCGGCCTGGCGCGCCCGTTCGCCCGCCCGCTGCAGCGACGCCTGCACGGACCGCAGTCCCGCGCCCTTGAGCACCGCCGTCGGGTGCATCTCACAGGCTGCCGCCGCGATGAGGACCGTGCCCTCGTCGCCGAGGTCGCGCCCGCCGGCGAACACCTGGCGAAACGCCGCGAGCGAGAAGGCGACGGCGCGGCCTCCGCCCTTGGCATAGGTGGCGACGCGCATCGCCAGCGCGGAGTCCGGAGGCCAGCTCGGCGGCAGGCGCAGCGGCATCAGCCCGTGCTGCGCGATCGTCCGCGCCAGCCCGGCGGCGTCCGGCGTCGGCGGCAGCCAGCCCAGCGCAGCGCCGTGAACCGGCTCCCATTCGGGCACCACGGGGAGCGTGGACATGATCCGCTCGGCCACCAGATAGCACCCCGGGTGGCCGAGGTCGTAGTAGAAGACGGGCTGGCCGGGTGCCGGCGCGACGCGGTGGACCGTGAGAGGTCCGTCAATCATCTAGCCGTGGATGAGCCAGCCGTCCGCGGCGCGAGCGGCTTCCATGACCGCCTCGGACATCGTGGGATGCCCGTGGATGAGGCGCGCCACCTCGGGATAGCCGCCCTCGAGGGCGCGGGCGTTGACCAGCTCCTGGATCAGCTCCGTCGCCTTGGCGCCGATGATGTGTCCGCCGAGCAGCTCGCCGTACTTGGTCTCGCCCACCACCTTGACCAGGCCGGTGCGATCGCCGTACACCGTACCGGCGCCGACCGCGCCGTAGGGGACCTTGCCCACGACCACGTCGTAGCCCTGGTCGCGTGCCTGAGCCTCGGTGAGCCCGAAGCTGGCGACGTTGGGCGTGCAGAAGGTGGCCCGGGGGATGTCGATGTACTCGATCGGGTGGGTGCTCATGCCCGCGGCGTCCTCGACGGCGATCACGCCCTCGTCGGAGGCCTTGTGGGCCAGGGCCGGGCCGAGCACGAGATCGCCGATGGCGTAGATGCCCTCCACGTTGGTGCGCATCGCGCCGTCGACCTCGACGAGCCCGTTCTCGCCGAGCTTGACGCCCGCGGCATCGAGGCCCAGCGCCTCGACGTCGGGGCCGCGGCCGGCGGCGATGACCAGCCAGTCGGCCTCGCCCGCGTTGTCGCCGTGCTTGAACGTGCAGGTTCGCTCGGCGGACGCGATGTCGGTGACGAGGGTGTTGGTGTGGACGGCGATGCCCTGACGCTTGAAGCCGCGCTCGGCCAGCTTGGAGATGTCGGCCTCCTCGGTGGGGAGGACGCGCTCGAGCGCCTCGAACAGGGTGACCTCGACGCCGAGGCGCGCATAGCCCGAGGCGATCTCCGAGCCCGATGCGCCGGCGCCGACGACCGCCATCGACGCGGGCAGCTCGTCCAGCGCCCACGCCTCCTCGGTGCCGATGACGCGCCCGCCGAACTGCGCGCCCGGGATCGGGCGCTTGACCGAGCCGGTGGCCAGCACGATCGTCTTGGCCGAGATCTCCTGGCCCCCGACGGTGAGCGTGCCCTTGCCGGTGAGCGTGGCCTCGCCCTCGATGACGTCGACCTTGTTCTTCTTGAGCAAGCCGGCGACGCCGCCGGTGAGCGTCGAGACAACCTTCTTGCGGCGCTCGGAGACGCCGGCGTAGTCGATCTCCGGATCGGACACCTTGATGCCGAACTCGTCGGCCTCCCGGATCTCGGACAGAATGTCGGCGACGCGAAGCACGGCCTTGGCGGGGATGCAGGCGTAGTTCAGGCAGCGGCCGCCGACCCGGTCTGACTCGACGCATGCGGTCTTCATCCCGAGTTGGGCGGCGCGGATGGCGGTGACGTAGCCACCCGGCCCGGAGCCGATGACCACGCAGTCGTAAGAGGATTCAGGCATTTGATACGAGCCTATCCACTCGCAGCGGAGATCAGCCTCCGGGTCGCTGCGGCATCTGGATGCGACTGAGCACGCGGACGAGCTTGAAGAACAGGTAGCCGGCGACGACGATGATGATCGGCGCCACGATGAACCCGAGCAGGTTGCTCGCCTCCACCAGGTACAGGGAGAACAGCGTGCCGATGATGGCCAGCAGGGCCATGAAGCCGAGGACCGCGCCGTACCACATGCGCCACAGGCCCACAGCGCAGGCGCACATGAGCCCGGAGAAGATGAGGATGCCC
>DASXJW010000012.1:0-25290 GCA_036497165.1 Solirubrobacteraceae bacterium | reverse complement strand
TTACCCTTCTGGGGCTTTTCCTTGGCGGTATCGGGCAGGACGATCCCACTCGCGGTGGTCGCCTCCTCCTCGATGGCCCGTACGATCAGCCGATCGCCGAGGGGCTTGAGCTTCATATGATCCGACCTCCGGTTGAAGTGTGCGAACTACGGCGCTTGGCACTCGCGTACTCAGAGTGCCAGCGCACCGCGCACTATAGCTCGTGCCGAGAGCGAATCAAGGCCAACTTGGCACTCTGGCGTTAAGAGTGCCAGGGAAGTGGGCCCTGGGCGGGCGCGATACCGTCGTCGCCGTGGACAAGGTCTTCGGCAAGCATTCGGTGCGGGCGGTGCTCCTGGCCCGCCCGGAGTCGGTGACGCGGCTGGTGCTCGCCGGCAAGGAGTCCTACCACCGCGACCTGATCGCACTGGCCCGCTCCGCCGGGCTCGAGCCGGAGATGCTGCCGTGGCCGGAGTTTCGACGCGCCGGCGGCGTCACCGATGAGGACAAGCACCAGGGGATCGTGGCGATCACGCGGCCGCGGCCGCTGCGGACCGAGGCGGACCTTGACGAGCTCGCCGAAGCCCGCGTCATTCTGGCCCTTGACCAGATCTCAGACCCCCAGAATCTCGGCACGATCCTGCGCAGCGCGGCTTTCTTCGGCGTCGACGGCCTGCTGGTCATGAAGAACCGGGCCGCCGAGGTCTCGCCGCTGGTAGCTCGGGTGGCTGTGGGCGGCGCCGAGCTGGTGCCCACCTTCCGCGTCACCAACCTCGCCCGCAGCCTCGAGACCCTCAAGGACCTCGGCTTCTGGACCTACGGCCTGGACGAACGAGGCGACGCCACGCTGGCGCAGACCGACTTCGACGCCAAAACGGTCCTGGTGGTCGGGGCCGAGGGTGAGGGGCTGCGCCACCGCACCAAGCAGCTATGTGACGCGCTGGTGCGGATTCCAGGCGGCCAGGCCGGCCTGGAGAGCCTCAATGCCGGCGTGGCGACGGCGGTCGCCCTGGCGGAGGTGTTCAGGGGGCGGGACGGCGGCTGACGGCCTGAGCCCGAAGTCCGCGGGCACACGAACGGCAGCGGCCCGCCAGCCTCTGCGCGCTCGTCAAAGAACCCGCGGTTTGCAGGGGCTTCTGGTAGATAATGCCTCTGTGGGGATCAATATCTACCAAGACTCCCTCGGAGGCCCGCCAGGACCGCCACGGTGTTCCCTCGATAGCTGCTGTAGACGTACACGCTTTGCGTCAGCGCAGCGGCGCTACGCGCGCGAGACGTACTTGCCCGACCGGGTGTCGACGCGCACCCGGTCGCCAATGCTGACGAACAGCGGCACCTGGACCGCCGCCCCGGTCTCCAGCGTGGCCGGCTTGCTGCCGCCGCCGGAGGCGGTGTCGCCGCGCAGGCCGGGCTCGGTCTGGGTCACCTCGAGATCGACGGCGCTGGGCAGCTGCAGGCCGCCGGGCTGGCCGTCGATGACCAGCAGCTCCACCTCGTCGTTGGGCCTGGTCCAGCGCAGCTCCTCCTCGAGCGATGACTGGGGCACCGTGATCTGCTCGAAGCTCTCGGAGTCCATGAAGTGGGCATCGGTCCCGTCGGTGTAGAGGAACTGCATCCTGCGCACCTCGGTGCGGATGGAGCGGAACTTCTCGCCGGCGCGAAAGGTCTTGTCGATGACGTTGCCGTCGGAGGCGCGTCGCAGCTTGGTGCGCACGAAGGCGGCGCCCTTGCCCGGGTTGACGTGCTGGAACTCGAGGACCTTGTAGACGACTCCGTCCACCTCGATGTGGTTTCCGTTCTTGAGCTGATTTGTGCTGATCATCGTCTTCAAGCCTACCCACCACCCGGGGGGAAGCTGGTCGGGGACGCCCGCCCGAGTCGGTCGCCCACGCCTATCATGTGGCCACCGTGAGAGAGGGACCGCCCAGCCCATCTCGCGCCGACAGCGCGCGTCCGGCGCCGGGCACCACCCCGGCCGCCGCGGACGAGCCTGCCGCGATCGCTCCGGACGCCCAACAAGCGGCCACGGTCCCGAGCGCGGTCGCTCCGCCCCCTCCGCCGCTCGCGGTCGCGCCCGTTGCGGCGAGCCCGTGGCGCTCGCCCACCTTTCGCCTCGGCCTTGCCGGCCTTGCCGCGGTGCTCCTTCTCGGGCTCATCACGCTGTCGGTCACCGGGGGTTCGTTGGGAGGCCCGCCCACCGCGGCGCAGAACCCCGCATCGACCTCGCTGGCGGCCCCCGCGCAGCAACAGACGGCGCATCACCGGGCCGTCCGAGACCGCCGGAATGCCCGGAGCCGGCACGGCGGTGGCCCGGTCCGAGGCGGGGCCACGCTCGTGGCCGCCGTCTCCGCCCTCCCACGGGCCGGGGCCGCAGGCCGGCGCGCCACCCGGCGAGCGCCGCCCTCGCGTCGCTCCGGCACGTCCCGCCGTCGCTCCACCACAGGACGCTCCCCCACAGGACGCCGCCGCTCACCGCCACGGCGTCGGCGGCCGGTAACCCCCGCACCGCCGAGCGCCCCGGCGCCGCCGGCGACCCCCGCACCATCGAGCGCCCCGGCGCAGCCAACCACCCCGCAGCCGACGCTGGTCGCCAGCGTGGGCACCACGAGCGGGACCACCGACACCGTTCGCCATGGAAACAGGGGCGCCGGTACCAAGTCGCAGCCGTCGGCAGAGACGGGACCCCATGCGGGTCACGGTTCCGGCTCAGCTGACGGGCACGCGGGGGACGACACGGACCAACCCGTGGGCGAGCATCACGGGCCGTCTCACGATTCCGGCGCGCCCCGCCACGACCCCGGAGGACCCGCGCCTCAGGGCACCGGCGCCGGACACGGCCCTCAGGGCGACGGCGGCGGACGCGGCCCGCCGCCCGCCGGTGGCGATCCTGGCGAGCCTCACGGGCCGAGCGGACCCGGTGGCCCCGGTGGCCGCGGCGGCGACGGCGGCGACCCGGGGCAGGGCCACGGCGGCGACGGCCAGGGCCAAGGTCAAGGCAGCAACGGCCAGAACGACGGGCATGGCCACGGCGGCGACGGCCCCGGCGGCGACGGCCCCGGCCACGGCGGCCACTAGGCGGGAAGCGGACTAGTTCCGCGCGCCGCCGAGACCGTGAATGCGGTCGCGGAGCTGCTCGGGCGGCTGCTCGATGATCTGGGAGAAGCGCACGACCGTGACGGTGTCGTCCATCGACACCTTGCGACCGTAGATCTGCTCGAGGAAGTGCACCATCTCGTCGACGCGCCGGAACTCCGGGTTGTCGTGCTCGATCTCGCGCGGCGAGAGGTCGCGCACGCGCTTGACCTCGACCTGGTCGATGACCGCCTGGAAGATCTTCTCCCGGGGGGAGTGCTGGTAACCGATCGTCACCAGCACGCATTCGTTCTTGTGGTACTTGTGGGACTTGTCGCCGAGCCGGATCGTGGCCGTCTTGCGGCCGCGGCGCAGCTGGTCGGCAAACACCGAGGAGTAGAAGTTGAGCACTCGCACGGCTGCGCAGCCTACCGATCCTCGGCGCGACGCGATAGCGCGCGCTTCACCATCTCGCGTTCGCCGGCGTACGTGAGGTCGCGCGCCGCCTGCTCCAGCGGGATCCAGCGCGCCTCCTCGACCTCGTGATCGTGGTCGGCCACGTCCCCCGAAAGGTAGGCAAACAGGTAGAAGCGGACCACCTTGGCCACCCGCCGGCCCCTGCGCTCGTAGCGGTAGCTGACATCCCCCAGCTCGGCGATGAGCTCCGCCTGAACGCCCGTCTCCTCCGCGACCTCGCGCCGGGCGGTCTCCTCGGGCGTCTCGTCACCGTCGGGATGGCCCTTGGGCAGGGCCAGGACCCGGCGGCCGTCCGCCGCCCGCTTGACCGGGACGATCACCACGACCTCGTCCCCGCGCACCACCACGCCCCCGGCCGAGAACTCATCGGCTCTGACCGCGCGGCTAATAGACGTACCCCTCGAGGCGGCGCGGCTCGTGGACGGTCAGCTTCCCGCGGCCCTGCGTGATCACGCCCGCGCGCTCCAGGGTGGCGAGAAAGCGGCTGGCGGACTCGCGAGATGAGCCGGCCAGCTGCGCCAGGTCGGTCTGAGTGGCGGTGATGAGTACGTCGGTCTCGCCGGCGCCATCGGCTCGGGCAGCGGCGACGAGCTCCGCGAGCGCCGCGGCGACCCGGCTCTGCACCGTCTGGAACGACTGACGCGCGAGGCGTTCGTTGGTCTCGCGCAGCCGATGGCCGAGCGCGCCCAGGAGCTTGACCGAGATGTCCGGGTGCGAGCGCAGCAGCCTGCGCATGTCATGGCCCAGGATGGCGCACACGTCGGTGTCCTCCAGGGCCTCGATGGTCGCCGACCGGCTCTCGTCCTCGAACATGGCCAACTCGCCGAAGATGTCGCCGGGACCGAACGTGGCCAGCGTCAGCGTGCGCCGGCCGCTGTGCTCGCGAATGGCGCGCACGCGACCGGAGCGCATTACGTAGCACGTGTTGCTCCGATCGCCCTCGCGGAACACCACCGCGCCGGCATCGAAGTGCCGCGGGACGGTGACCGCCGCTACCTCGGCGAGATCCTCCTCGCTCAGGGTGGCGAACAATGGGACGCTGTGCAGCAGGGCGATCGTCTCCTCGCTCGTCGTCGCCATGTGTGAGAGATACCACACAAGGGCGCAGCGTCGGCGCGGCGCGCCCGCGGGAAGGCGCTCTCAGACGAGGTCGAGCGCGTGGTCGCGCCGCCGGCGGCGGATGGCGAGGCCCACCCAGGCCGCCAGCGCGGCCACCAGTCCGACCGGGACCAGCACCGCCAGCACGATCAGGGCCACGCCGGCCACGACCACGAGCACGCGGCCGGCGTCGTGCGCCGCCTGCCCGATCCCGAACCCGCTGGAGTGGTGGGTCGTCACCGGCGGCGGGGCGTTGGCCGGCTCGATGGTGAGCGAGATCCTGCTGTAGGCCACCTGGCGCTGGAGGCCGCGGAGCGTGGACAGGTCGGACGCGATGGAGGCATTGGCGTCGTGCAGCCGCGCCTGGATGCTCGCGACCTGCGCGGCCGTGGTGGCGTTGGCCAGCTGCTTGAGCAGCGAGCGTCGCAGCGCCCGCGCCTCGGCCAGCTTCTGCCCGGCGCCTCCGACCTGGCCGGTGATGTCGTTGGTCTGATCGGTGCGCGACACGACATGGGCGCCGCGCAGCCGCGACAGGTCGGTCAGCGCGGCCGGCAGGTTGGCGCTGGGCACGCTGAGCTGGAAGGTGGCGCCGCCGTCGGCGCCACCGCCCGCCGTCACAGTGGAGCTGTTGACGAAGCCCTTCTGCTCGCCGACCACGTCGAACACCTGCTGGGCGACGTCGTCGATACGGCCGAGGGCCGCCGCCAGCTGCAGCTGGGCCGACTGGACCACCTGGCGTCCGGCGGGGACGACGGGAGCCGGCGCCGCAGAGGCGCTCGCCGACGTCGATGTCGCAGCTGAGGAGGCCGCGGACGCCGAGGAGGCCTTTCCGAGCGCGCCGTTCGCCGTCCCCGGCACCGCGGCCCGGTTCACGTCCGTAGAGACGGCGGCGCCGCTCCCTCCAGCCGAGGCCGAGGCCGAGGACGCGGCCGCCGTGGTCGCCGGCGCCCCCGCGGCACTGCTGCTGCTCGACGCGCCGCCAGAGGACCCCCCACCGCCGGAGCCGGCGATCACGACCACCAGCGCCACCGCGGCGGTCGCCGCCACCAGGCCGGCCAGCGAGCCGCCCAACAGACGCCGAGGGCCCGCCCCGCGCGCCGCACGCGCGGGACGGGCGAACCGGCGCTCAACCCGGTCGTCGAGACGCACGGTGAACGCGTCACCGGTCCTGGGCCGCTCTCGGCGCAGGATGAGCGCCAGCTCGGCGAGCTCGGCGTACTCGGGGTCGACCGGGTCTCCGGCCAGGGTGGCGTCCACCGCCATCAGCGCGGTCGCGATCTCCGGTGACAGAGGGTCGCTGTCAGGTCCTCGCATCGCAGGCCTTCCTCAGTTTCTCCATGGCTCGATACAGCAGGGTGCCGGCGGCGGTCTCGCTGACCCCCAGGACCCGGGCCAGCTCGGCGTTGCGCAATCCGGCGTGGAACTTGAGCGCGATGACCTCACGGTCGCGCGCCGACAGTCCCGCCAGCGCCGTGCGCACCGCGGTGCGGCGCAGCGCCACCTCGGCGCCGTCATCGTCGTCCTGGGTCACGCCGACGTCCTCGGGATCGACGACCAGCGACGCCACGCGCTTGCGCCGGCGCAGTTCATCAAGAGCGGCGTTGCGGGCGATGCCGAACAGCCACGCCCGCTCCTCGCCGCGGCGGCGGTCGAAGGTCATCCGGCGCCGGTAGGCCCGCTCGAACGCCAGCGCGGTGACATCCTCGGCGGCGGCGCGATCCCCGAGCAGGGTCGCCACATAGGCGAAGACATCGTCCCGGCTCGAGCGATACAGCAACTCGAAGCGCTCCCAGGAGTTCTGGGTGGAACGACGCCCGCCCGGCTCCTCCGGCTTACGATGCGCCCGAGTCTCGATCACCACTCTCACTACGCGACCGTATGGGATCCGTCACCCACCCAGATCGATATCTTCGTCCCATGCGCGCCGCGCTGGTGACAACGGTACTCGCGGCGGCAGTGCTTCTCGCCGCGGTCCCGGTCTCGGCGGCCACCGTCGGGCCGGCGCGGATCGCCCGTGCCGTCCGCACCGCCGAGAAGTCCCGGTCGCTGTGGGCGACGGTGAACATCTGCAGCTCGCGCAGGTACCCCCACGCCCTGGGTGTCCGCGGCCAGATGCCGACGCTGGGCTTCTCGGCATCGATGTCCATGGTCGTCCAGGTCAACTACTGGTCGACCGCCAGCAGGCGCTTCCTGCCCATCCAGAGCAAGCTCGCCAGCACCCGGCTGTCGGTGGGCAGCGCCGCCACCGGCCTCGAGCAGGACGGCGCCGTCTTCCCGTTCACGGCGCACACGGGCCTGCTCAACGCCACCGTCACCTTCATCTGGACGCGGAGCGGCAAGGTCATCGGTCAGACGGTTCGGCGCACGACCGCCGGCCACCGCGACGCCGATCATGGCAGCCCGCCGCACTACAGCGCGGCGCAGTGCCGCATCACGTAGGGCGCCCCGCGACCAGCGTCTCGGTCAACGCCTCGGTCAACGTCCCACGCAAGCACGTTCCCGGGCGCCATGGGGCGTCTGCGCCCGTGACGGCGGCAAACGTCCCGGCCGGATCTGGCGCAAGCCGCCGTGGGATGTCCACCTCCGACACGGACGCAAACGCCGCGCGGGACGTTTACGGGCCGCCTGGCGGGACGTTCACGCCACCCGGCACACACTCAGTGCTGACACCCCGGGCACCAGAACGTGGTGCGGTTGTCGTCCCCCTGGCCGCGCGCCACGACCCGCGCCCCACAGCGCGGGCAGGGCCGGCCGGCGCGGCGAAAGACGTGGGGCTCGCCGGCCATGCGCCCGTGCCGGGCCGAGTGCGCCATCCGCGGCCGCACCGCGTCGATGATCGCCATCGCCTCCTCGTCGCTCACGGCGGACACCGGCCGCCACGGGTCGACGGCGGCTCCCCAGCAGCCCTCGGACTTCCAGATGTTGCCGATGCCGGCGACGTTGCGCTGGTCCAGCACCGCGTCGCCGATCCCGCGCGTCGGGTCGTCTGAGCGCAGCCGGGCGAGAAACCCCGCGCGGTCGAACTCGGGCGCCAGCACGTCGGGGCCGAGCGCCGCCAGGCGCTGATCGAAGCGTGTGCGGCTGTCGGTCAAGAGCTCGAGCAGCGGCCCGTTGAACTGCACGACCTGATGGCCTGAGCGCTCGAGCACGAGCCACGCCAGCCGCGGCGAGCGCCCCCAGCGACGGCCGGGCGGGTATACGCCCCACGTGCCGGTCATGCGCAGGTGCGAGTGGATGACGAGATCCCCCTCGAAGACGATGAACAGGTGCTTGCCGTGGGTGCGGATCTCGCCGATCGTGCGGCCGCCGAGCCGCTCAGGCCAGCGATCCATGGCGTGGCGCGGCTGCGGCGTGCGGATCGCGTCGGGAACCTGGCCTTCGAGCACCGGGCGCATCCGGTGCGCCGCGTAGGCGATCGTGTCGCCCTCAGGCATGTGGGGCAGATCCGCTCAGGCCGACAGGGTAAGGCGACGCGGGCCCTCCTGGAACCCCAGCGCCAGCAGTGCCGGCCCCAGCGGCGAGGCCATCGCGGACTCGCCATCGACCTTCTCGAGACCGACCCGCTTGATCGCTCCGGTGCGGACGTGATCCACCAGCGCCGACAGCGCCGGTTCGATCCGCGGGTCGCCGGCGGGCACCAGCGTCTGCAGCGCCCGGCCGCCCCGCTCCAGGTAGACGATCGGATCACCGCTCACGAGGACGACGTAGGCGCCGGCGACGCGCGCCGGGCGACGGGCCGAGCGCCCGTCCTCCTCATCGGTCCGCTTGGGCCAGGGCAGCGCCGCCCCGTAGGGCTGGGCGGGATCGACGGCGGCCAGCACCAACGGGGCTGGGCTCTGGCCGCCGGCTCCACCCCCGCTTGCTCCACCCCCGCCGGCTCCACCCCCGCCGGCCGCGCCCCGCGCGCGCAGCCGCTCCACCGCGCCGGGCAGCGCGAACTGCGCGCCGCCCAGGCCCTCGAGGAAGTAGCCGCGGCGAGCGACGCCCAGCGTCTCGAGCTGTGCCAGCTCCGCGTAGATGGCCGAGAAGCCGCCGGGGAGGCCCTCGGCCAGAACCTGCTCGCGGGTGATGATCCCGTAGCGCTCCAGGAGCAGCTCGCTCAGCGCCCGCCGACGGGTGACGGGATCGACCTGGCCGCGCAGGAGCGGCTCGGTGAGTGACCAGCGGCCCTGGACCTGGGCCGCCGCGCCGGCGCCGCGACGACGCCCGGCCGCGAACCGACCCGTCCGGGCGGCGCCGCGGCGGCTCACCTCGCGTTGGGCGCGGGCCAGCGTCAACCGCGGAGCGCGCAGGGGCGCGAAGGCGTCGTTGGTGGCAACGCCAGCCCAGGCCAGGTCCCACAGGGCTTCCTGGATCTCCTCGGGGCTGACCCCGTCGACGTCGACGAGCAGGTCGGTGAAGAAGCAGGCGCCGGCGGCCAGCCGCTCGCGCACGGCGTCGTGAGCGTCAGACCCCGGGACCTCGCCGCGGTAGGGCGGGGGGCCGAGCACGGCCAGGTCATCACGGAAGTACAGCGCCACGCGTCCGGAGTTGCGCCCGAGCGCGCCGGCTCCGATCCACACCACCTCACCGGCCGCACACAGCTGATCCATCCAGGTGGGCGAGTAGGCGCCCACCCGCCGCGGCAGGACGTCGCGCTCCCACACCTCGGCGGGCAGGGCCAGTCCCTGCAACGGCACCAGCGCCTCACGCAGGCGGTCGATGCCCGCCCCCGACGGCGGATGGCGATCCACCCCCTGCCAGGCGGGGAGGAACCGGGCCAGCTCCCGCGCCTCGGCGGGCTCGATCTCCTTGCGCAGTACCGCCAGGGAGGCGCGGCGCAGCCGGCGCAACACCTCGGGGTCGCACCATTCTCGATCGACGCCGCCAGGGCGCAGCTCGCCGCGCACCAGCTCCCCGGAGCGCTCGAGCTCGCGCAGAGCGGCCGAGGCATCGATCCCGTAGCGCCCGCGGACATCGTCGGTGGTGAACGGCCCGTGGGTGGCGCCATAGCGGCGCAGCAGGCGGCTCAGCGCATCGGGGACGTCCTCCAGGAAGGCGGCGGGCAATCCGCCCGCGGGCGCGGCGCCCAGCGCGTCGCGGTAGAGCCCGGCGTCCGCGGCGTCGATCCAGCGCTCCTCGCCGTTGAGGCGCACGCGCGCCGCGCGGCGCTCGCCGCGCAGGTCGGAGAGCATGAGCTGCGGATCGAGGCCCTCGAACACGCGAGCCGAGACCTCATCCAATGACAGATCGCCCACCCGGCGCAGGACGTCGAGCAGGCCGTCGCGGTTGGCGGCGCGAGCGGGCTCTGACAGGCACTGCAGATCGGCCTCGACGCGCTCGAGCGCACCGGGGTCGATGAGGTCGCGCAGCTCCTCCTGGCCCAGCAGCTCGCGCAGCAGGTCGCGGTCGAGCGAGAGCGCCGCCGCGCGCCGCTCGGCGTTTGGCGTGTCCCCCTCGTACATGTAGGTGGCGACGTAGTCGAACAGCAGCGAGGAGGCAAACGGCGATGCGGTGGCGGTCTCGACCTCGACCAGCGTGATCTCGCGGCGGTGCAGCCGGGTGAGCAGCTCCACCAGCCCCGGCACGTCGAGCACGTCGCGCAGACATTCGCGGTAGGTCTCGAGGATCACGGGGAACTCGCCGTACTTCTTGGCCACCTCCAGCAGAGACTGAGACTTCAGGCGCTGCTGCCACAGGGGGGTGCGCTTGCCCGGTCGCGCGCGCGGGATGAGAAGCGCCCGGGCGGCGTTCTCGCGAAAGCGCGCCCCGAACAGGGCGGAGGAGCCCAGCTCGGCGACGACGAGGTCCTCGATCTCGTCGGGCTCCAGCAGCACCAGGTCAGAGCTCGGGGGCTCCTCGGCGTCGGGCAGGTGGATGATGATTCCGTCGTCGGAGTAGATGGCATCGGACTCCAGGCCGACCTGCTCGCGGATGCGGGCGCTCAGCGCCAGCGACCAGGCGGCGTGCACCCGGCCCCCGAAGGGGCTGAGCACGCACAGTCTCCAGTCGCCGATCTCATCGCGGAAGCGCTCCACCACGATCGCCCGGTCAGACGGCACCACCCGCGTCGCCTCCTGCTGCTCGACCAGGAACTCCACGAGGTTGGCGGCGGCGCGACGGTCCAGGTCGTACTCGCGCTCGAGCGTCTCGGGCGCCTGATCCACCGCCCAGCGCGCGAAGGCGCCGATGGCCTCGCCCAGCTCGCGCGGGCGGCCGATGCTGTCGCCCTTCCAGAACGGGATGGCGCCGGGAACGCCGGGTGCCGGGGTGACGATGACGCGGTCGCGGCCGATCTCCTCGATGCGCCAGGTGGTGGCGCCGAGCAGGAAGGTCTGGCCGGGGCGGGCCTCGTAGATCATCTCCTCGTCGAGCTCGCCGACGCGGCGGCCGTCGGGCAGCGTGACCGCGAACAACCCGCGGTCGGGGATCGTCCCCGCGTTGGTCACCGCCAGCTGCCGGGCGCCCCGCCGGGCGCGGATGGTGCCCGCCACCCGATCCCACACGATCCGCGCCCGCAGCTCGGCGAACTCGGTCGACGGATACCGGCCGTCGAGCATGTCCAGAACGTTCTCCAGCTGTGCGCGGCTGAGCTCGGCGTAGGAGTGGGTGCGGGTGACCAGCGCGAAGAGGTCGTCGACGGCCACAGGCTCGTCCTCGCCGGCCGCGGCGGCGATGGCGACGATCTGCTGGGCGAGCACGTCGAGCGGGTTGCGCGGCACCACGGTGGTCTCGATCTGGGCCTCGCGCATGCGCCGCGCCACCACGGCGCACTCGAGCAGGTCAGACCGGAACTTGGGGAAGATCCGCCCGCGGCTGACGTCGCCGACCGAGTGACCGGCACGTCCGATGCGCTGCAGGCCGCGGGCCACCGATTTGGGCGACTCGACCTGGATGACCAGGTCCACCGCCCCCATGTCGATGCCGAGCTCCAGGCTGGAGGTGGCCACCAGGCACGGCAGCTCCCCTGCCTTGAGCATCTCCTCCACCACCGTGCGCTCCTCGCGCGCCAGCGAGCCGTGATGTGATCGGGCCAGCTCCTCACCGGCCATCTCGTTCAAGCGCAGGGCGATCCGCTCGGCGCTGCGGCGGTTGTTGACGAACATGATCGTCGACTTGTGCTGCCGGATGAGCTCCAGCAGCTCGGGATAGATGGCCGGCCAGATCGAGCGCCGCGTGGCCTCGCCGCCCGCCAGCGGGTCCAATTCGAGACCATTCCCGCCCACCCCGGCGTCGGGCTCCACCATCGACTCGACCGGGACCTGGATCTCCAGGTCGAGCTCCTTGCGCACCCCGGTGTCCACGACGCGGCATTGGCGGTGGGGCCCGACCATGAAGCGGCCGACCTCCTCCAGCGGGTTCTGGGTGGCCGACAGCCCGATGCGCTGCACATCGGTGCCGGCGGCGGCGGTGAGCCGCTCCAGCGTCAGCGCCAGGTGCGAGCCGCGCTTGGTCGAGGCGACGGCGTGGATCTCGTCGACGATGCACCACCGGGCGCCCTCGAACAGCCGCTGCGCCTGCCCGGTGAGCATCAGGTAGAGCGACTCGGGCGTGGTGATGAGGATGTCGGGCGCCTCGCGGAGCATCTGCTGGCGCTCGCGCTGCGGCGTGTCGCCCGTGCGGACGGCCACCTTGAGCTCGGCGCCGATCCCGCGCAGGGGCGTGCGCAGGTTGCGGTCGATGTCGTAGGAGAGCGCCTTGAGCGGCGAGACGTAGACGAGCCCGATGCGCCGGTCGCGCGGATCGGACGGAGGCGTCTGCTCCGCCAGTCGGTCGATCGCGTACAGGAAGGCAGCGAGCGTCTTGCCCGAGCCGGTGGGGGCCGAGATCAGGACATGCTCGCCCGAGGCGATCGCCGGCCACGCCTGCTCCTGAGCCGCCGTGGGCGCGGCAAAGGCGCCAGTGAACCAATCGCGCGTGCGCGCGCTGAAAACATCCAGAGACATCTCACCGAGGCTACTGCGAGCGCGAGGCACGACCGCGGCATTGCGGACGAAAACTGTCCGCAGTGAACCACCGCTACTCGGGGTCCATGAAGGCGATCCGCGCCGACAGCCCGGCGCGCTCGGAGAGCGTGGCGATCTGCCGACCGGGCTGGACGGCGTCGCGGATCTCGCCCACGTGCGGCGTCAGGCGTGCCCGCACCCCCACGAGGTCGGCCACGACCACCACCAGCCCCCAGAAGCGAGCGGGCCCGGGCGGCATGCCGGGCGCCTCGACGATCTCGAGGATGGCGGGCCCGAGGCGGCGGAATCCCTGCCGGAGCTCGCCGACTTCGCGGACCCGGCGCAGGGGAATCCCGGCGGCATCCAGCGCCCCCGCGGTACGGTCGAAGTCCGGCGTGGTGACGACGACGTGGTCCAGGCCCATCGCGCCGTTGGGATGGCCGGCCTCGTCTGGCGCGGGCTCGGTCGTCGTGCCCGTGGGCAGCCCGTCGATGTCCCCGTGCAACGAGATGCGCCGCAGGGTCCAGCCGGTGATGCCCCGGCCGGCGGCGTCAAGCCACAGCTCAACCCCGCCCAGCACGAGCACCCCGTCCTCAGACACGGTGAAGCCAAGCGACGACCACGCCTCCGCCGGGTCGGCGATCTGCAGCGCCGCGAGCTCCGCCCGCGGCGCGTTGGCCCCGCTCACCCTTCGGAGACGATCAGCACGAGCTTTCCGCGGGGGTGGCCGTTCTCCGAGACCCGATGGGCCTCTGCGATATCAGCGAGCGGGAACGTCTGGGCCACCGGGAGCCGGAAGCGGCCGGCCTCGATGAGCCGGGCCGCATCGGCCAGGGCATGCCAGGCCCGCTCGGGGCCCATGCCGCCGCTGAACGGCACCCCGGTCTCCTGCGCGCCGGCATAGTCGGCGATGGTGACGACGCGGTCGGGGGACCCGGTGAGCTCGACCAGGGCCCGCAGCACGCCACCGCCCGAGGCATCGAGCGCCCGGTCCACGACCGCGTCCCGCCCGCCCGCGAGCGCGCGGACGCGGTCCACCAGCCCGTCGCCGTACGTGGTCGGCTCGGCCCCGAACTCGCGCACGTAGTCCTGGTTGGCCGGGCTGGCGGTCCCGATCACGCGCGCACCGCGATCGCGCGCGAACTGGACGGCGGCGACGCCGACGCTCCCCGACGCGCCGTTGATGACGATCGTCTGGCCCCCGCTCACCCCCAGAGCGTCGAGCGTCCGCGCCGCGGTCTCCACCGCCACCGGCAGGGCCGCGGCGCCGGCGAAGTCCAGCGACGCCGGGACGGGCGCGTAGTTCTCAAGCAGGGCCAGCTCCGCGGCGCCACCGCCCCCCGCGGCGCCGCCGAACACGGCGTCGCCCACCGCCACCCCGGTCACCCCGTCACCCAGCCGGTCCACCACACCCGCGACCTCTTGGCCGGTGCGCTTGGGCAGGTCACCGCCCATGGCGCCGCTACGGACCTTCCAGTCGATCGGATTCACGCCCGCCGCGCGGACCGCCACCCTGATCTGGCCGGGGCCGGGCTCGGGATCGGGGAGCTCGACGAGCTCCAGCACCTCGGGGCCTCCGAACTGACTGAACTGAATGCCTCTCATGCTCTCGCTCCGGTCGTGGCGGCGGGGGACGTCCGGTCAGCCTAGTGATCCCGCCCCAACTGCCTACCTCTTCTTCTTCACGATCCCGCTGGGGCGCCGGCGGACGGGCTTGCGCTCCTGCTTGGGGAAGGAGGCCGACAGGACCGGCACCGGCTTTTCGTCGGCGGGGACGCAGCTCACCCCGCTGGCGGTTCCGGGCACCGCCAGCCTGGGCCGGCGGTCGATGGGTCGGGCCGCGAAGTTGAAGGCGCTCGTCAGGTCACCGGTGATTCGGCGCCGCCACGCGGACAGGTTGGGGACCTCCACCCCGAAGCGCTTCTCTATGAATCGCAGCATCGAGGTGTGGTCGAAGGTGTCCGAGCAGACCAGCCCGCCGCGCGTGAACGGGGAGACGATCAGCATCGGGACGCGGAAGCCCAGCCCGATCGGCCCGCGGATCCCGTTGGCCGCGGACGGCAGCTTGGGCACGGTGAGATACTCGCCCTTGGTGCCCCTGGGGGCGACCGGCGGGGCGACGTGATCGAAGAAACCGCCATTCTCATCCCAGGTGATGAACAGGGCGGTCTTGCGCCAGACCTTTGGGTTGGACATCACCGCCTTGACGATCTGCGCCACGGCGATCTCGCCGGACACGGCCGCCGAGAAGCCGGGGTGCTCGGTAGACGCCAGGTTCGTCAACACCCAGGAGACTGACGGCAGCGCGTTGCGATGAATGTCCGCCATGAAGTCGGTCGGGTAGGTGGTGTTCAGCGCGCGGTCGGCAAGCTCGCCGGGCTTGTTGTAGGCGGCGAAGTAGGGCAGCACGTTGTCGAAGACCCCGCCCGCGGGGTCCTGGTAGACCTTCCAGCTCACCCCCTGGGACTGCAGACGCTCGGGCATGGTCGTCCAGGTGAACTTGCCCTTCAGCGACGACCGCGTGGCCACCAGGGTCTCCAGCAGCGGCCCGCCGTTGGCGCCCGCGGGGTCGAGCGACGCGCTCATCGACATCAGGCGGTTGGGGTCGGTGGGCCCGATCACCGAGCAGTGGTAGCCGTCGCAGATCGTGAAGGCGTCGGCCAGCGAGTAGTAGAAGCCCAGCTGCGAGCGGCTGTAGTAGCCCATGGTTTCGATTCCGGCGGGACCGTCGCCGCCGTTGGTGCTGGCCTCGTGCACCTTGACCCAGTCATTCATGCGCCCACGGTTCCAGGCGCGGTGCTGGGGGCCCCACTCGTGGGTGATGTCAGGCAGGCAGTATTGGCCCCCGCCCGAGGGCAGCTTGAACGGGACCACCGTCTTACCGCCCGGGTCCTTCTGGCGGAAGGCGGCGGCGCCGTGCTTGTCGCCGAACCCGCGCACGCCGCTGAGCGCTCCGAAGTAGTGATCGAACGACCGGTTCTCCTGGATCAGGAAGATGACGTGCTCGATGTCCTTCAGCGCGCCCTGGGCGGGCGTGGCGACGGCGGCGCCCGCCAGCAGGGCGTCGAGCCCGCCTCCGAGCGCGGTCAGCCCGAGGCCGGCCGCTCCCATCCGCTGCAGCGTCTGACGTCGCGTGAGTCCCGAGCCGTTGTCCATGCCTTCTCTCCTTGAAAACCTGTGGGGCGGGGCGGCAGCCTACCGGCGCCGCTGAGAGGACCGAGCCACCTCGATGTTGGCCGTCATCCCGTCACGGCGCGGCGCTCAGATCACGCGCGCGCGTGAAGACGTCGTCGAGCATCTCCTCCGTGAGCCGTCCCGTGAAGGTGTTCTGCTGACTGGGGTGGAAGCTGCCCAGCAGCGTGAAGCGACCCGCCGTCGCCTCGGCGCCGTGGCCGAAGCGCGGTCGCGGCCGGAGGCGCTCGTGGCCCAGCGCGACCAGGATCCGCAGCGCAGCATCCCAGGCGAACGCGCCCAGGCACACGATCACCCGCACAGATTCCAGCAGCTCCAGCTCGCGCACGGCGTAGGGGAGGCAGGTGTCGCGCTCCTGCGGGGTGGGCTTGTTGGCGGGCGGCGCGCAGCGGACGGCGGCGCAGATCCAGGCGTCGCGGAGGGTCAGACCGTCGTCGCGGCGCACGGAGGTGGGCTGGTTGGCGTAGCCGGTGCGGTGAAGCGCCGCGAACAGCCAGTCGCCCGACCGGTCTCCGGTAAAGATGCGCCCGGTGCGGTTGCCCCCGTGGGCCGCCGGGGCCAGGCCCAGCACCAGCACGCGCGCCTCCGGGTCTCCGAAGCCCGGCAGCGGCCGGCCCCAGTAGGTCTCGCCGGCAAAGGCCGCGCGCTTGACTCGCGCCACCTCCTCCCGCCAGGCCACCAGGCGGGGGCACTTGCGGCAGGAGACGATCTCCCGCTCCAGAGCCTGGAGGCTGTCGGGCGCGGTCACGAGGGGCGGTCGTCGAGCATGCCGAAGATGAGACGGTCGATCACCGGGGCCAGGTCCAGCATGTGCTCGGGCACGCCGAGCCGAACCTGGCGCGACACGAGCTCGGTCACGGCGCCGACGACGGCGAAGGCGTCGTGCGGGGAGCTGAAGCGGCCCATGAGGCCGCGGCGAGCCGCCGCCGCGTTCTCGGCGTCGAGCACGCCCGCGAAGGCCTGGAGGATCTGATCGCGGCGGTGCGCGGCGCGCGGGCCCGCGCCGATGATCTCGACGAGCAGCGTCTGGGCGAACTCCGGATGCTCGGCCAGCGCCCCGAGGAAGGCGCGCGTCCCGGCCTTCAGCCGCTGACGGGCGTCGCCGACCGGAGCGTTGCGCGCGGCCTGGGCCATGGCCGCCTGCACGACCTCGGCGCCCATGTCGAACAGGGCCAGCATGCACTCCTCCTTGTTGGCGAAGTGCTCGTAGAAGGTGGCCTTGGACATCCCGGCCCGGCGGCTGATCGACTCCGAGCTGGCGCCGGCGTAGCCGCCGTCCGCGAACTCCCGGGCGGCCGCGCGCAGCAGGCGTTCACGCTGCAGGGGCAGGCGGACCTCCGGTGGCGGCGCGTGGCGGCCTCGCGCGGTCGTCATCGGACGAGCCTCCCGCCTGCCGGCCGCGTCACTAGGACTTCAACGAGCGGCCATAGTGGCGCTCGTAGTACTCGCGGTAGGCGCCCGAGCGGATCGGCTCCCACCACCAGGCGTTGTCGCGGTACCACTCCACCGTTCGCCGCAGCCCCTCGGCAAAGCGGGTCTGGGCCCGCCATCCCAGCTCGGCCAGCTTCTCGGAGGACAGCGAGTAGCGCCGGTCGTGGCCGGGCCGGTCGGTGACGTACTCGATCAGCGACGCGTCGGCGCCGGCGAGCTCCAGGATGCGGCGGACCACGTCCAGGTTCTCGCACTCGTCGGGGCCGCCGCAGTTGTAGACCTCGCCTGGCCTGCCATGGGTCAGGACGTGGCCGATGCCGCGGCCGAAGTCCTCCACGTACAGCCAGTTGCGGACATTCCGGCCGTCGCCGTAGACGGGCAGGCGGTCCCCGGCGAAGGCATTGAGGATCATCAGCGGGATGAGCTTCTCTGGGTACTGACGGGGCCCATAGTTGTTGGAGCCCCGCGCCACCAGAGTCTCCAGCCCATACGTGTGGTAGTAGCTGAGCACCAGCAGATCCGCGCCCGTCTTGGTGGCGCTGTAGGGACTGGACGGCTGCAGCGGGGAGGCCTCGGTGAACGATCCGGTCTCGATCGAGCCGTAGACCTCGTCGGTGGACACCTGGACGTAGCGCAGGCCGCGTTCGCGAGCGGCCTCCAGCAGCACGTGCGTGCCCGCCCCGTTGGTGACGCTGAAGGCGAACGGATCGGCGATCGAACGGTCGACATGGGTCTCGGCGGCGAAGTTGACGATCGCCTCCGCGTCCCCGATGGCGCCCGCCACCGCCTCGGGATCCTGGATCGCGCCCTGCACGAACCGGATGTCGGACTCGACCTCCCGGAGGTTCTCGCGGCGGCCGGCGTACGTGAGCGCATCCAGCACCGTGACGTCATCGCCATGCTCGCGGACGCGCAGCTCGACGAAGGTGGAGCCGATGAAACCGGCCGCGCCGCAGACCAGGAGCTTCACGCGCCCACCTCCGCCGGCTCGGACAGGAAGGCCTCGAGGCCGGCGCGCCAGTCCGGCAGCGCCGGGGCGCCGCGCTCGGAGCGCAGGACGCTGTTGGCCGGGCGTCGCGCGGGCAGCGGGTATTCGGCGGTGGAGATCGGCTTCACAGGACAATCAACGTTCGCCGCGGCCAGAATCGCCGCGGCGAATTCATACCAGGAGCACTGCCCGGCGCCGGCGACGTGCAGGACGCCGGGCGTCCGCTGCGCGGCCAGCGTCACGAGAGCCTGCGCCAGGTGCCCGGTGAAGGTGGGACAGCCGACCTGGTCGGCGACCACGGTCAGCTCCGGCCGCTGCGAGGCGGCGCGCAGGATGGTCTTGGGGAAGCACTTGCCGCCGGCGCCGAACAGCCACGCGGTTCGCACGATCGTGTGCGTCTCCGGCGCGGCCGTTGCCACCGCCCGCTCCCCCTCGAGCTTGGAGCGGCCATAGGCCGACACCGGGCCGACGGGGTCTGACTCGACATAGGGCGCCGGCTTGGCTCCGTCGAACACGTAGTCGGTGGAGACGTGGACGAGCCACGCTCCGACGCCGGCGGCCGCCGTCGCCACGTTGCCGGCCCCCGCTCCGTTGACGGCCGTGGCCGCCTCGGCCTGGGACTCGGCCCCGTCCACGTCGGTCCAGGCCGCGCAATTGATCACGGCTTCGGGCGCGGCATCGCGGACCGTCTCGGCCGTGGCGGGGCCGTCGCCGATGTCGAGCTGCGCACGGGTCAGCGCGAGCGTCTCGTGTCCGGCGTTCTCGGCGGCGCGCTGGACCTCGACACCGAGCATCCCGCCCGCGCCCGTGATCAGGATCCTCATCGCCGCCTAGCGTAGTCGGCGCATTGAATCATTGGCGCCGAGGCCCGAACGATTGGCGGCCCGCGCATAATGTTTCTGTAAGGTGAGGGAGGCTTTACGGGCCGGTTTTAAGCCGGTCAACGGTGGGTTGGCGGCTCTCGTGCAGGCCAAAATGGCCGTATGGGTGGGCAGATCCGGTTGCTTTCGATTCGGCAGACCGCCGCCGCCTCGGTCACTGTGCTTGCCATACAGTCGGTCCTCTACGGGCTCGGTGGCGCGCGCGCTTCCGGCCATCCTCGCCTCGCCGCGGCGGGTGTGCAGGACTTCACGATCGGCCGTCACGAGCTGGCCCTCGTCCTCGGCGCGGCCCTCCTGGCGGTGACGCCGGGGCTCTGGCGCGGGACGCGCACCGCGGTCTCGTTGAGCGTGATCGGCCTTGCCGCGCTGGCGGCGCTGAACGCTGGTCACGGCCGCGGCGGCGATGCCGGTGTCGAGGCGGGTCTCGCGCTGCTTCTGGGGCTGGGCCGCGGCGCCTTTCCGCTGGGCTGCTCCAATCGCCCCCGGCCGGTCATCGCGGGCGCGGCGCTGCTCGCCTGGGGTCTGGCGGCCGGCGCCGTCCTCAGCGCGCCGGACGTCCGCCGGACCGCCGGACACGTCATCGCCGGCATGCTGCGCCATCCGGCCGCCCAGGCCGGGACCACGGCATCCGTCGCGCGCGTCACCGGCAGCTGGGACGCGCTCATCGAGGTACTCGTCGCGGGTGCGGCCGCGATCTCGGTGCTGGCGGTGCGCTCGCTGGTCCGCCCGGCAGCGGCCGGCCACGGGCATCTCGACCACGAGCATCGCGCCGCCCGCGCCATCGTCGACGCCCACGGCGGCGACTCGCTGTCGCCGTTCCTGCTGCGCCCCGACAAGGCGCTGGCCTTCGCGGCGGGCGGCGTGCTCGCCTACCGCGTCATCGGCGGCACGGCGGTCATCTCAGCCGATCCCGTGGCCCCCAGGAGGGCGGCCGCCGAGGTCCTGGCCACCTTCCGCGACCAGGCCCGGCGCCACGGCTGGCAGATCGTCGTGTGGGGCGCGGCCGAGACCCACCTGGCCGACTACCGCCGGATGGGTCTGCATGCTGTCCGCGCCGGCGAGGAGGCCTTCGTCGATCCGAGAACCTTCACCCTGGAGGGCCGCTCGGTGCGCAAGCTGCGCCAGAGCGTGCATCGGGTGGCGCGGCGCGGCTGGGAGATCAGCGTCCGCGACGGACGCGACATCGACGCCTGGCTGGAGTCCGAGATCGAGCTGCTGTCGGCGCGCTGGCGCGGCGATCACCCCCCAGTGCACGGCTTCGCCATGGGGATGGGCAGCTTCACCGCCGAGCTGCGCCCCGACGACCTGTACCTGCTGGCCCGCTCACCGGCCGGGGAGCTGGGTGGCGTGATGCGGTTCGTGACCTGCGGCGAGATCCTCTCGCTGGACACGATGCAGCGAGTCCGCGACACCCCCAACGGCCTCAACGAGGCCCTCGTCGTACGCGCCCTCGAGGTCGCGCGCGAACGGGGGGTGGCCGAGGTGAGCCTCAACTACGCCGGTCTGGCCCATCTCCTGCGGGGCGAGCCAAGCCGCAACCCGGTGCTGCGCGCGCTCACCCGGCTCGCCCTGGGCCCCCTGCACCGGCGCTTCCAGATGGACCGGCTGGTGCGCTTCAACGAGAAGTTCGCGCCGCGGTGGCAGCCCCGCTATCTCGTCTGTGAGTCGCGTGCCGCACTCCCCCGCGCGATCGTGCGCGTGCTCCAGGCCGAGGGCTACCTCCCGCAGCCACGGCGCAGCCGTCTCGCCCAGGCCCTCCGCAAAGGGATACCGCGCGCCCTGCCGGCACGGCTACGGCCCCGCGGACCAATCGGTCAGATGCGATGAGACTGCCGCGGCCTCGTCCGCCGGTCGCGGCGCTGACGCTGGTCCTGCTCGTCGTGGGACTCGTCGGCGCCTATCAGTACTGGGAGTCCTACTACCAGCACCGCGGCTTTGCCATCGTCGGCTTTCTGCCCCATGCGCACCCCGGACGGCTGCAGACGGTGCACTTCTACTCGCCGGCGCTGCACCGGAGCGCCGACTACATCGTCGACACGCCCCCGGGCTATGACCAGGGCCAGCGCCGCTACCCGGTCTACTACCTCCTGCACGGCAGCCCGGGCCGCCCCGTGGTGTTCCGGGACATCGCCCAGATGCCGGTGCGGATGGACAACCTCATCAGCCTGCACCGCATGCGCCCGATGATCCTGGTGTTCCCGGACGGCCGGATCGGTGGGAGCACGTATTCGGACTCCGAGTGGGCCAACACACCCTCGGGCGCCTTTGCCAGCTACGTGATGGACGTGGTCCACGACGTCGACCACCGCTTCCGGACGATCGCGAGGCGCCAGGACCGGGTCATCGCCGGCTTCTCGGCCGGCGCCTACGGCGCGACCAACATCGCCCTGCACAAGCTCCCGACGTTTGGCAGCCTGCAGTCCTGGAGCGGGTACTACGTCGAGACCCGCAGTGGCGTGTTCGCACATGCCTCCGACGCCACGCTCCGGGCCAACAGCCCCCTGGACGACGTCGGCCGGCTACACCGCGTGATCGCGGCCAACCCGTTGCGGGCCTTCCTGTTCGTGGGACGCGACGACAGCGACAGCCCGCAGACCGCGCCGATGGCCAGAGCGCTCGCCGCCGCCGGGGGCAGCGTGACCTACGCCCTGTACCGCGGCGGGCACGACTGGGAGCTCTGGCACGCGCATCTGAACCAGATGCTCGTCCTCGCGTCGCGCGACACCACCGAGCCGCCGGCCCAGGCGCGCGGGGGCGCGAGGTCACTGACCCCCGGCGTCGTCCCCATCCCCAGCGGCGAGGGCCGTCGCCACCACGGCCACGGGACCCCGCGGGCGCAACGACGCAACGCTCGGCCGGGCCACCGTGAGAACGGCCGCCGATCCCGGAGGCCCGCCCGGTGATCGGCGGCCTGCTGCTGGCGCTGCTGTCGGCGGCTCTCATCAACCTGGGCTTTTTGCTGCAACACCAGGGGCTCGGCAGCGCACCGGCGACCGCCACCGGCGGCGCGGCCCGACTGCGACGCTCGCTGACCAACCCGACGTGGCTGTCGGGTCAGGCGCTCGGATGGCTAGGGTTCGGGCTGCAGATCGCCGCCCTCGCCATCGCCCCGCTCTCGCTCGTACAGGCCTTCGCCGCGGGCGGGCTGGCGTTGTCGGTCCCGCTGGCGGCGGCGATCTTCCGCCACCCGGTCACGCGCCCCCAGACGCTCTCGGTGCTGGTCATCGCCGCCGGGCTCGCGGTGCTGCCGATCGGCTCCGCGACGGTGTCGGACCACATCTCGGCCGGCCGGCTGGTCGCGACCTTGGCCCTCGGCGCCGTCGCCGCCGGTGCGCTGGGGCGCACGGGTTCGGCGGCGGTGCGGGCGGCCGCGGCCGGGGTCTTCTACGGCCTGGCCGACGCGGCGATCAAGGCCGTGGCGCTTGACTGGCACAGTCACGGCATGGCCGCGCTGCTGAGCGGCTGGTCCGCGGCGGCCGCCGCCGGCACGTTTGCCGGGTTTCTCTGCTTCCAGGCGGCGCTCGCGCACGGCGCGGCTGTTCCCGCCGTCGCCCTGATGACGGCCGCAACCGCGTTGGTGGCGCTGGCCTGCGGCCTGGGAGCGTTCGGAGAGTCCCTAGGCGCGGGCGTGTCCGCGAGCCTGGCGCACGGCCTCGCGATCGCGGTGGTGCTGGCCGGTGTTCCCGCGCTCGCCGCCGCGCACGACTCGATCGTCCAGTCTTCTGATCAGCGACGCACGCGAGCGCCGTCCCGAGCGCGGCCCGTCGCCGTCATCCAGCCGCCGCGGTAGCCAGCAGCCCAGCGTGAAGGCGATGGCCTCGAGGACGGGGCCCAGGCCCGGCGAGCGTGTGAACACCGTGGCGGAGAGGTTGACGTTGCGCGTGAGGGCGTAGGACTCCTGGGCGGCGAGCAGGAGCACCACGAGCCCCACGGCCAGCGCCGGCGCGACGCGGCGCCGCGGTGCCGTCTCCCCGAGCGCCACGCCCGTCAGCGCGCCGGCGAGGATCCAGGCGACGAGCACCCGGGTCAGCGGCTGCCCATCCTCGCTCGCGAGCTGCAGCAGCGGGAGCGAGTCGCCGACCCGCGGGCCGACGTCGAGCCAGTGCAGCCCCCGCAGCACGTAGAGCCATCCCGCTCCCGCCAGGAGCCCCGCCACCAGGACCAGCAGCACGCCCGCGGCATTGCCGCCGATCCTCAGCGCCCGCGTCCGGTGAGCCGTCACTGCACCGAGACTAGGGATGATCGACGTGGGTTTCGTGAGGGGATGATGTGCGCTGCTTGAGCTTGACCTTGGCGGGGGTCCCGACTCTTGTTGGGGCTTTTCGCCGATGTGAGCGCGAACATATGTTGCTTTCCTAACCAGGCGGGTAAAAGTTCGCCAAAGGCGGATGACAAGCGATGCCATGAGTGGCACCCTTGTCGGTATGACCCCTGCCGCATATCCCACCATTCGCATCGATCACGAGCGTCACGGTGACTGGGAGGTGGACCTTCCCGATGAGGGTTCCCCGGTCCGTTGCAGCACGCTCGATGAGGCCCGGCGCCTGGCCTACCGCCAGGCGGCGCACCGCCAGCCGTGCGAGCTCGTCATCTGCGACGCCTATCACCGCGTCGCCCATCGCGAGCTGGTCAGCGCCAACTAGTGTCTTGAGTTGTTAGTTCGTGAGCAGTCTCGGGCGCGTCCAGACGCCGCGAGGCTGCCACCGAATTAGCGACTCACGACACGAGCGCCTGCTGACGTCGCTCCTCCACCTGGACAAGGCCGCGCCTCGCCGCTTGTCCCAGTGGTGCTGGCCATCGCGCGCGCCAGCGGGTACACATAGGTGGTGACCGACACCCGGATCCCGCCCACCGAGCTCGAGTACCGCATCCCGGCGGGATGCCGGGATGAGCTCCTGGACGAGGACGGAGAGCCGTTGCCCCACGCCGCGCCGGTGATGGCGGCACTGCGGCGCCTGGGCCCGGAGGCCCTCCAGGCCGCCGGCAGGCGCCGCGACACGATCTTCATGCAGCAGGGGATCACCTTCGAGGTGGCCGGGTCAGACGGCGAGCGCCGCGACCGGGCCTGGCCGCTGGACCTGGTCCCCCGGGTGCTCACCGCCGCCGAGTGGACGACGATCAAGCGGGGCCTGGCGCAGCGCATCCGCGCCCTCAACGCCTTCGTCGACGACGTCTATCACGCCCATGAGATCGTCCGCGCGGGCATCGTCCCGTGGTCGCTGATCGTCAGCCGCTCCAGCTTCGCTCGGCCGGTGCACGGGGTGCGGGCGCCCGGCGGCGTGTACTGCCACGTCTGCGGCTGTGACCTGGTCCGCGACGGCGACGGCCGCTGGCGGGTGCTCGAGGACAACGTGCGGACTCCGTCGGGGATCTCCTACGTGCTCGAGAACCGCGTGGCGATGACGCGGCTGATGCCCGAGCTCTTCGCCGGACACCGGGTCCGGGGCGTGGCCAACTACCCGTCGCTGCTGCTCGATGCCCTGCGCGCGGTCGCTCCGGCCGCCGAGAGCCATCCCACGGTGGTGCTCTGGACGCCGGGCGCGATGAACTCGGCCTACTTCGAGCACGCCTTCCTGGCCCGCCAGATGGGCGTCGAGCTGGTCGAGCCCAGCGACCTGGTCGTCCGCGATGCCGTCTGCTATATGCGCACCACCTCCGGCCTGCAGCGCGTGCACACCATCTACCGCCGCCTGGACGACGACTTCATCGATCCCCTGGAGTTCCGGGCCGACTCGGTGCTCGGGGTGCCGGGACTCGTGCGCGCCTACCGCGCCGGGACCGTGGCCATCGCCAACGCCATCGGAACCGGCGTGGCCGACGACAAGGCCATCTACTACTACGTCCCGGAGATGATCCGCTTCTACCTGGGCGAGGAGCCGATCCTCGACAACGTCCCGACCTACCTGCTCGCCGACGAGACGCAGCGCCGCCATGTCCTGGGCCGGCTGTCGGAGCTGGTGATCAAGCCCACCTCGGAGTCCGGCGGCAAGGGGGTGTTCATCGGCCCCCACGCCTCCGAGGCCGAGATCGAGCTCCAGGCGCGGATGATCGAGGAGGATCCCAACCGCTTCATCGCCCAGGAGCTCGTCCACCTCTCCACCGCGCCGACCGAGGTGGGAGGCGGACAGCTGGCGCCCCGACACGTGGACCTGCGGCCATTCGCCGTCTTCGGCGAGGAGATCCGCATCGTGCCCGGCGGGCTCACGCGCGTCGCCCTGCGCGAGGGGTCGATGATCGTCAACTCCTC
>DASXJW010000011.1:0-9831 GCA_036497165.1 Solirubrobacteraceae bacterium | reverse complement strand
GCCAACCACCCGCGGCCGGCTGGCTGGTTTACTGCACGCGCATGGGCGCGTCCTACACCTCCGGTCTGGCACAGACGCTGGCTCCGGACGTCCTGCGCCGTTTCGAGCGGTATGTCCGGATCGACACGCAGTCGACCCGCGAGCGCGAGCGCTCGCCCAGCACCCCCGGCCAGCTCGACTTGGCCCGCGTCCTGGTGCAGGAGCTGGCCGAGGCCGGCCTGACCGATGCTGAGCTCGATGCAAACGGCTACGTCACTGCCGCCCTCGCGGGCAGCGAGGGCAACGGCACCGTCGTCGGCCTGCTCGCGCACATGGACACGAGCCCGGACGCACCCGGCGCCGGGGTCGAGCCCATCGTCCATCGCGCCTACGACGGCGGGGTGATCGAGCTGCCCCATGGCGGAACCCGCCTGGACCCGGAGACGATGCCCGAGCTGTCGAGCAAGGTCGGGCACGACATCGTCACCTCGAGCGGCGACACGCTGCTGGGCGCCGACGACAAGGCGGGCGTGGCCGAGATCATGGCCGCCGTCGCCCACCTGGCCGCCCACCCCGAGCTACCGCGCCCCAGCCTGCGCATCGGCTTCACCCCCGACGAGGAGATCGGCGAGGGCGCAACGCTGTTCGACATCGACCGCTTCGGTGCCCTGTGTGCGTACACCATGGACGGCTCGGAGATCGGCGAGTTCACGGATGAGACCTTCTCGGCCGAGGAGGTGGTGATCTCGATCCAGGGCGTCGACGTCCATCCGGGCCACGCCACCGGCAAGCTGGTGAGCGCGCTGCGACTCGCCGCGGAGGTCGTCGCGGCTCTGCCCTCCGATCGCCTCACCCCCGACACCACCGCCCACCGCGAGGGCTTCATCCACGTCTACGACCTCAGCGGCACGGCGGCCCGGGCCGAGATCCGCGCAATCGTGCGCGACTTCGACGAGGACCTGCTGGCCGAGCACGTCGCCCTGCTCGAGCGGACGGCGCGCCAGGCCGCGGCCCGCCACCCGCGGGCCCGGGTCGACGTGCAGGCCCGCCGCCAGTACCGCAACATGCGCGCCCACCTGGACGCGGTGCCCTTCGTCGTGGATGCCGCCGAGGCGGCGATCACCGCAGAGGGCGTCCAGCCGGTGCGGGTCCCGGTCCGTGGCGGCACCGACGGCTCGCGCCTGAGCGAGATGGGCCTGCCGACGCCCAACATCTTCACCGGCGGCCACGAGTTCCATTCGGTTCGCGAGTGGGCCTCACTGCACGACATGGCCGCCGCCGCGGCCACCGTGGTGCGGCTGGCCGAGGTGTGGACGCGGCCGGAGTGGTCACAGCGCGCCGGGCGCAACGACTAGCCTGTCGGTCCGATGAGCCCCACCGGCGCCACCTCCCTCGCCTCCCTGGACGGCGAGATCATGCCCGCCGCCGAGGCGATGATCCCGGTCACCGACGAGGGACTGGTCCGCGGCGACGGCGTCTTCGAGGTCATCCGCATCTATGACGGGGAGCCCTACGCCTTCGATGCCCACCTCGCCCGGCTGACTCGCTCGGCGCAGAACATCCGCCTGCCGGTCGACGTCGAGTCCGTTCGCGCCGACGCCTTCCGGCTGCTGGCCCAGGCCGGCACGGGCCCCGACCACCAGTGCCTGCGCATCATGATCACCCGGGGCGGCCGCCGGATCCTGCTCACCGAGACGATGGTCGCGGTGCCCGACCCGGCGCGGGTCATGTCGATCACCTACTCGCCGACGCGGATCCTCGACGGGATCAAGTCGCTGTCCTACGCCGCCAACATGCTGGCCGGGCGCCTGGCGCGGGAGCAGGGGTTCGACGAAGCCCTCCTGGTGACCCCGCACGGCCGGGTGCTGGAGGCGCCGACCAGCTCGCTCTTCTACGTCTCCGACGGCCGGCTCCTGACTCCGCCGCTCGACGAGCACATCCTCGCCTCGATCACCCGGGCGCTGGTCATCGAGGTCACCGGCGCTGAGGAGCGGCCCTGCACGCTTCAGGAGCTCTACGGCGCCGACGAGGTGTTCCTCGCCTCCACGGTGCGCGAGGTCCAGCGAGTGGCCGCGGTCGACGACCACGAGTACACCGGGCCGTTCCCCGTCACCGACAGCACGCGCGACGCCGTCATGGCGCGCATCGCCGAGCAGCAGCGCGGTTGAGCCGCCGGCGGGCGGGTGGACGCAGATGAAGGTCCTCACCGTGATCGGCAACCGCCCGCAGTTCATCAAGGCGGCGGCGGTCTCGCCGCATCTGCGCCGCGCGCACGAGGAGATCCTCGTCCACACCGGACAGCACTTCGACGACTCGCTGTCGGCGGTGTTCTTCGCCGAGCTGGGTCTGCCGGCGCCCGAGCGACAGCTCGGCATCGCGCTGGGGTCCTCCGGCTCCCAGACCTCGCGGATGCTGGCGGCGCTGGAGCCGGTGGTCGTCGCCGAGGCGCCGGACGCCGTCCTGGTCTACGGCGACACCAACTCGACGCTGGCCGGCGCGCTGGCCGGCGCCCAGGCGCAGGTCCCGGTGGCGCACGTTGAGGCGGGCATGCGCTCGTTTGACCGAACCATGCCCGAGGAGCTCAACCGGGTCCTGGCCGATCACGCGGCGGCACTGCTGCTGTGCTCGACCGAGGTGGCCGTGGGCAACCTCCGCCGCGAGGCGGTGGCCGGTCGCGTCGAGCTGGTCGGCGATGTCATGGTCGACGTTGCCATGGCGGTCCAGCCCCAGGCGCGGGAGCGCGTGGATCTCGTCCAGGCCCGTGGCCTGCGACCGGGCGGGTACCTCCTGGCGACCGCGCACCGCGCCGGCAACGTCGATGACCCCGATCGCCTCCGGCGCCTCGTGGAGGTGCTCACCGGTCTACCGCTGCCGGTGGTGCTGCCGCTGCACCCACGCACCGCCGCGCGACTGGACGCGGCCGGGCTGCGGCAGGGCCTGGCGTCGGACCCGGGTGTCACGCTGACGGGGCCGCTCGGGTACTTCGAGCTGACCGCGCTGCTGTGCCACGCGCGCGCGGCCGTCACCGACTCCGGCGGGCTGCAGAAGGAGGCCTATCTCGCGGGCGTCCCCTGCGTCACCCTGCGCCCCAACACCGAGTGGACCGAGACTGTGGAGCTCGGCTGGAACGCGCTCGTGGACCTCGATCTCGACCGCGCGTTGGCGGCTCTGGAGCGGCCGGTGCCGGCCACGCCGCCGCCGCCGGTGTATGGCGACGGTCATGCGGGCGAGCGCGTCGTGGCGGCGCTGACCACCCTGGCTCCTACACTCATGCGTCCGTGAGGATCTCTGTGCGGAGCCACGCGTGACGCGCCCGGTGCGTGTCGGCGTTGTCGGCCTGGGGTACTGGGGCCCCAACCTCGCGCGCAACTTCGCTGCCATCCCCGGCTCGGAGGTGACGTGGCTGTGCGACGCCGACGAGACCGCGCGGGCGCGGCTGTCGCGGACCCTTCCCGCGGCACGGGCCACCGCCGATCTCGACGAGCTCCTCGCCGACCCCGACCTCGACGCCATCGTCCTGGCCACGCCGGTGCCGACTCACGCGCAGCTCGCGGTGCGCGTGCTGGAGGCCGGCAAGCACTGCTTCGTGGAGAAGCCGCTGGCCCAGTCCGCCGCTGACGCGGAGCGCGCGGTCGCGGCGGCGCAACGGGCGGACCGGCTCCTCATGGTGGGCCACCTGCTCGAGTACCACCCGGGCGTCCGCCGGCTCAAGGAGCTGACCGCGTCCGGCGAGCTGGGCGATCAGATCTACTACATCTACGGCAACCGGCTCAACCTGGGCAAGCTGCGCTCCGACGAGAACGCGCTGTGGAGCCTCGGTGCCCATGATGTGTCCGTGGTCCTGTATCTCGCCGACGAGGAGCCCACAGAGGTGCACGCCCACGGCGAGTCCTACGTGCAGCCGGGCGTGGAGGACGTGGTCTTCTGCTTCATGCGCTTCCCCTCCGGCTTGGCCGCGCACCTGCACCTCTCCTGGCTTGACCCCCACAAGGAGCGCCGCTTCACCGTGGTCGGCTCCCAGAAGATGGCGACGTTCGACGACATGGAGCTCGAACGCAAGCTCACCATCTACGACAAGGGCTTCGACGAGGACTCGCGAACCTACGGCGAATACATCACGCGCAGCGGCGACGTGTTCTCGCCGCGCGTCCCCAACGTCGAGCCGCTGCGCGTTGAGTGCGAGCACTTCATCGACGCCGTCCGCTCCGGCCAGCCGCCGCGCTCGGACGGGGCCAGCGGGCTGCGGGTGGTGCGCGTGCTCGAGCAGCTCCAGGCGTCGTTGGACGCGGGGCCCCGGCGCCCGTGAGCGTCGCGCCGATGCCCACGGAGGGCGGGGCGTTCGTGTCTCCCGCCGCCGCCTTGGCCGCCGACGTCTCACTCGCGCCCGGCGCGGTGATCCATGCCGGCGCGGTGATCGGCGCCGGGTCCAGCATCGGGTGCGGCTCGGTGGTGCATCCGGGCAGCCGGCTGGGCGAGCGGGTGCTCGTCGAGGACGGAGTGGTGCTCGGCAAGCGGCCGCGACTGCGCCCGGGCTCCAGCGCGGAGGGGAGGTTCGGGGACCTGGAGGTGGCCGATGACGCCACCATCTGCTGTGGCGCCGTCGTCTACGCGGGAGCGACCATCGGCCACCGGGCCATCGTGGGTGACCAGTCCCAGGTGCGCGAGCGCGGCGTGCTCGGTGCGCGCTCGGTGCTCGGCCGTGGCTCCACGATCGACTTCGACACCGTGGTCGGCGCCCGTGTCTCGATCCAGACCCTCGTCTACGTCACCGCCGGCACGATCGTCGAGGACGACGTGTTCATCGGCCCCGGGGTGATCATGACCAATGACGACACCATGGCGCGCCACGGACCCGAGACCCCGCTGCGTGGCGCCACCCTGCGGCGTGCCTGTCGCGTCGGCGGCGGGGTCGTCCTGACACCGGGCGTCATGATCGGCGAGGAGGCGTTCATCGCCGCCGGCGCCGTCGTGGTGCGCGACGTCCCCGAGCGCGCGGTGGTCATGGGTGTGCCCGGTCGCGTCGTGCGCCAGGTCGACGACGAGGACCTGCTCGCGCGCTGGCGCTAGTGTCTTGAGTTGTTAATTCGTGAGCAGTCTCGGGAGTGGCTAGGCGCGTCCAGACGCCGCGAGGCTGCCACCGAATTAGCGACTCACGACACTAGGCCGCTGGGCGGCGGTCAGCTCGCGCTCGCGGAGCCATCCGGTGTCGGGCCCGCGGAGAGACCGTTGGCGGCGTCCATCCAGACGACCTGCTCGCGGCCGGGCCCGACGCCCACCAGCACGATGGGCACCCCGACGAAATCCGACACGAAGCGCAGATAGTCGCGTGCGGCCTCCGGCAGGTCGGCCTCGCTGCGGCATTCGCTGAGGTCCTCGGTGAAGCCCGGCATCTCGATGTACTCGCCGGCCGCGTGGTGCAGGACCGTCTGGTGGTAGGGGAAGTAGTCGAACTCCGCCCCCTCGTCGTTGCGGTAGCGCACGCAGGCACGGATCGGGTCAAACCTGGAGAGCACGTCGAGCTTGGTGATCGCCAGCGCGGTCAGTGAGTTGAGGCGCGCGGCATAGCGCAGCGCGACCAGGTCCATCCAGCCCACGCGCCGGGGCCGGCCGGTGGTGGTGCCGTACTCTCCGCCCCGCTCGCGCATCTCATCAGCCAGTGGTCCCTCGATCTCGGTGGGGAACGGTCCCGCGCCGACGCGGGTGACATAGGCCTTGGCCACGCCCCACACCTCGTCGATGTCCTTGGGGCCGACGCCGGCGCCGATGCACGCCGCTCCGGCCACCGGGTTGGATGAGGTCACGAACGGATAGGTACCGTGGTCGATGTCCAGCAGCGCGCCCTGAGCGCCCTCGAAGACCACCATCTGGTTGTCGTCCAGACGCTGCAGGACGAGCCGCGAGGTATCGGCGATGTAGGGCTCCAGGACATGCCCGTAGGTCAGGTACTCGTCGGTCATCGACTGCAGGTCCAGACGCGGGTCCTTGGCCCAGGGTCGCAGCGACAGCCGCTTGGGGTCCAGCGCGGCGACGATCTTCTTCTTGAGGATCTTCTCGTCCAGCAGGTCCTGCACCCGGATGCCCAGACGCGCCGCCTTGTCGGCGTAGCAGGGACCGATCCCGCGGCGGGTGGTCCCGATCTCCAGCTTGCCGAGCTTGGCCTCGCCGGCATGGTCGAGCAGCATGTGGTAGGGCATGATGAGGTGGGCGTTGGCGGAGATCCGCAGCGCGCTGGTCTCCACCCCGCGCCGCCGGAGCTCGTCCAGTTCGTCGGTGAGCACCTTGGGATCGATGACCACGCCGTTGCCGATCACGCACAGCTTGCCGGGGTGAAGGATCCCGGATGGCATCAGGTGCAGCTTCCACGTGGTGCCGTTGCGCACGATGGTGTGGCCGGCGTTGTTGCCACCCTGGAAGCGGACGATCGCATCGGCACGCTCGGCGAGCATGTCGGTGACCTTTCCCTTGCCTTCGTCGCCCCATTGGGCGCCCACTACGACAATCCCGGGCATCGCTGGTGAGTGTAGGGCGCGAGGAGGCCATCGCGGATACCGTCGCGGATGGGGGTCCGGCGGCGCCTGCCAGGGAGCAGTAGCCGGGGGCCGGGGACTTGACGCTTAGCGACGCTAGGCTTAGCAAGACGAGGTATGAGAGCGGAATCACTCAAGGGCCACCTCGATGGCCTCATCCTCGCCGTCCTGGCTGACGGTCCGCTGCACGGCTACGCGGTCATCGAGAAGCTCAAGCGCCGCAGCGACGGCGCCCTGGAGCTGCCCGAGGGCACCGTCTATCCGGCGCTGCACCGCCTGGAGGCGGCTGGGCTGCTGGCCAGCGAATGGTCTGCGCCAGAGGGTCGGCGCCGGCGTGTCTATGAGCTGACGCGTCGCGGCGGGCGGGAGCTGGGCGAGCGGCGCACCGAGTGGCACGCCTTCGCCCGCGCCGTCGAGGCGGTGCTGGCATGAGTGCACCGTTTCAGTCCCAGCTGAACGGGGAGCTCACGGCGGTCGGGATCACGGGTCGGCTGCGACGGCGCATCCTGGACGAGTTCGCCGACCATCTGGCCTGTGACCCGCAGGCGTCGCTGGGCGATCCACGCGCGCTGGCTCGCCAGTTCGCCGACGAGGTCGGGACCACCCGGGCCATGCGGGCGGCGCTGGTCGGCGGGCTTCGCCACCCTGGGGCGCTACCTGGGCCTCTGGAGCCCGGCGCGGGTGCCAGGAGGGCCAGGAGGGGCTAGAGGGCTCGGAGGGCTAGGCGCTCCGGAACTCCATCCGGTGGTCGGCACCGGCGAGCGGGAGCTCGTCGCACATCTCGGTGAGGCGGGACACAGTGCGCGGGGTGATCTGTGCGCACAGCTCGTCGCGATCCATGCAGTTGGTGGTGAGCACGATCGAGCGCTCTTCCTCGTAGCGGGCGTTGACGATCGAGTACAGGGCCTCCAGCACCCACTCGGTGGTCTGCTCGGCGCCGAGGTCGTCGATGTGCAGCAGATCGACCTGGGTGAGCCGGTCCAGCAGGGCCACAAAGGAGCCGTCGGCCCGGAACACGTCGCGGATCTCGCTCAGCAGCCGCGGCAGCGAGTAGATGGCCACGGTGCGTCCCGCGTCCAGCGCGGCCTTGGAGACCAGCATGGCCAGCGTGGTCTTGCCGGTGCCGGGGTTGCCCATGAACCACAGGCCGCGGCCCCCGTCGAGCTGGTCATCGATCGTGTTCGCAAAGCGGCGGACCGCACCGACGATGGCCGGCTCGATGTCGGTCACCGGGGGGCGCTCGAAGGACACGTCGCGGTAGCGGCGCGGGATCACCGCCGACAGGTTGCGGGCCCGTCGCCGGGCGATGATCTGGGGACGGCACCGGCAGTCATACGCGGTGTTGGTCTCCGTGTCGAAGAGCAGGCCGTCGCCGTCGCACAGCTGAAACGGGCACACCGGACTCATGGCTCGAACCGCTCGCCGGCGTAGTTCATGAACCGGGGGTACTCACGCTGGAAGGTGAGCTGGACCTCCCCGATGGGGCCGTTGCGGTGCTTGGCGATGATGATGTCGGCCTCGCCGGGGCGCTCGGAGTCCGGGTTGTAGTACTCGTCGCGGTAGATGAACATGACGAGGTCGGCGTCCTGCTCGATCGCCCCGGACTCGCGTAGGTCAGACAGGATCGGCTTCTTGTCGTCGCGGCCGCGTTGCTCCACGGCGCGGCTGAGCTGCGACAGCGCGATCACCGGCACCCCGAGCTCCCGGGCCAGCCCCTTCAGGCCACGGCTCATCTGGCTGACCTGCTCGACCCGGCTGTCCACGTTGCCCTCGGGCCGCATGAGCTGCAGGTAGTCCACGATGATCAGCCCCAGGCCGCTCTCGACCTGGGCATGCAGGCGCCGGCACTTGGCCCGGATCTCCAGCACGCCGGTGTCGCTGGAGTCATCGACGTACATGGGGGCGTCCGAGAGCCGCTGACAGGCCTCGAGGATCTTGGGCCAGCGCGACTCGGCGACCTTGCCGCGCCGCAGATCCTCGCCCTTGATCCGCGCCTGGGAGGCCACGAAGCGCTGGGCCAGCTCGGACTCCGACATCTCCAGTGAGAACAGCGCCGTCGCGTGGCCCGCCAGCACGGCGTTCTCCGCGATGTTGGCCACCAGCGCCGACTTTCCCATCGACGGGCGCGCGGCGAGCACGATCAGGTTGCCGGGCTGAAACCCGCCCGTCTTCTCGTCGAGGTCCTTGAACCCCGAGGGCGTGCCGGTCAGCGGCGTCTTGGCCACCGAGAGGCGGTGCAGCTTGTCGGTCTCCTCGTGGAGGATGTCCCCGATCGAGCGGATCTTCTTCTGGCGGTCATCGGTGGCGACCTCCAGCACGGAGCGTTCGGCCTGCTCCACCAGCTCGCGCGCCGACGCCTCCCGGGAGAGCACGCTGGCCTGGATCTCATACGACGCGGTGAGCAGCGACCGCAGCTTGAAGTTGTCGTGGACGATCCGGCCGTACTCCCGGGCGTGCCCGGCCGCGGGCACCCATCCGGCCAGCTCGTCGATCGTCGCCGGACCGCCCACCTCGTCGAGCTTGCCGTGCTGGCGCAGCTTCTCCGAGACCGTCAGGTGGTCGATCTTGTTGTCGCCCTCGTAGAGCTCCAGCATGGCCGCGAACACCGCGCCGTGCTGCTCGCGATAGAAGTGATCGGGCCGCAGCTGCTCCTCCACCAGCAGCGAGTGCAGGTGGCGCTCATCCAGCAGCACCGCGCCCAGCACCGATTTCTCGGCCTCGAGGTTGTGGGGCGGGACGGCGATGTTCTGCACGGCGCTCATGGGGGGGTCGGAGCATAGGCTCGGGGCCGGTCGTCGTGGACGGGTCATTCCGCATTCAGCGAACGAAAGTCATCAGGGGTCGAACGCCTGGCCAGAGGGCCTCCCAGAGCTCCGCCCGGGTCAGGCCGGGAGGTGCGTGGCCAAGGTCGTGGCGACCCTGACCGCCACCCCCAACGTCTCTTCGGTCAGCTGATGCCAGGTGGTGCGGATGACCGTATAGCCGGCCGCCGTCAGCGTCTGGTCCCGGAGGCGGTCGCGCTCAAACGCGGCCCAGTGCCCATGGGGGTCGTGTCCGTCCACCTCCAGAATGACGCGGTGGTCGGGCCAGTGGGCGTCAACCTCGAACCCCAGCACGTAGGTGTTGAACTGCGGCCACGGCAGACCAGCCTGCTCGATCAGCCGCCGCAGGACCCGCTCTGCGCGTGAGCGATCAAAGGCTGGGCCCTGCTCGGCGGCGAGCCGCGCGCGCAGCCGGGCCCTCCCGGAGCGGCCCGGGCACCGAGCCAGGGCCGTGTGCAGGGCGTCGTTGGTGACAAGCTTCTGCACGCGGGCCTCGTTGAGGA
>DASXJW010000010.1:0-38878 GCA_036497165.1 Solirubrobacteraceae bacterium | reverse complement strand
GGTGACAAGAAGGCCGAGGAGCGCTTCAAGGAGATCTCGCAGGCCCACGACGTCCTGTCGGACCCCGAGAAGCGCAAGGCCTATGACCGCGGCGGCTTCTTGGGCGGCTTCGGGACGGGCGGGACCGGTGGCGGCGGCTTTGACCCGGGCGCGTTCACCGGCGGCTTCTCCGACATCCTCTCCAACCTCTTCGGAGGAGGAGGAGGCGCGGGAGGCGCGGGAGGCGCGGGAGGCGCGGCCGGCGGACGCGGCGGTGCGGGCGGGCGCGTGCGCCCACGCCCCCAGCGCGGCCGCGATCTCGAGACCGAGGTGTCGCTGAGCTTCGAGCAGGCCGTCAAGGGGACGCAGGTGCCGCTGGCGGTCCCCACCTCACAGCCCTGCCCCACCTGCCACGGCTCGGGCGCCAAGCCCGGGACCGCGCCGCGGGTGTGCCCGGTGTGCAACGGCCGTGGCCTGGAATCCCAGAGCCAGGGCATCTTCTCGATGTCCCAGCCCTGCTCCAACTGCCACGGCTCGGGCACCGTGATCGATGATCCGTGCCCCACCTGCCAGGGCTCCGGCGCCCAGCGCTCGATCAAGCGCATGCGGGTCAACATCCCCGCGGGCGTCAAGGACGGCAGTCGCATCCGCTTGGCCGGCAAGGGCGAGCCTGCCTTCGGTCCCAATGGCGATGCCGGTGCTCCGGGCGACCTCTACGTGATCACCCGCGTGACCGATTCCCCGGTGTTCACGCGCAACGGCGACAACCTCGAGGTCGAGGTGCCGCTCACCATCCCCGAGGCGCTCCAGGGCGCGGTCATCGAGGTGCCGACGCTCAACGGCTCAAAACGCCTGCGGGTGCCGGCCGGGACCAAGCACGGCACGGTGCAGCGCCTGCGCGGCGAGGGGCCGGCGCGGCTGGGCGGCAAGGGGAACGGAGACATCCACTACCGCTTCGTCCTCGACGTGCCGACGTCGCTCTCGCCCGAGCAGTCCGAGGCGGTCGACAGGCTGTCCAAGGTGATGAACGGAAACCCGCGTGAGCGACTCTTCACCGCAGCCGGCGGGGGAGGCGAGTGATGGCCTCCCGCCGGATCCGGACGACCACGCGCGTCCAGGTCTCCTCCGATCGCGGCGTGTTCATGATCTCGGTGGCGGCGGAGCTGGCCGAGATGCACCCGCAGACGCTGCGCATGTACGAGGCCCGCGGTCTCATCGAGCCCAAGCGTTCGCCCAAGGGCACGCGGCTGTACTCCCAGAAGGACGTCGACCGCCTTCGCCGCATCCAGGAGATGACGGCGGAGCTCGGGATGAACCTCGCCGGGGTGGAGCGGGTGTTCGAGCTCGAGGAGCAGCTGGAGGCGATGTCGCGCAAGGTGGCCAGTCTCCAGAAGCGCGCTGAGCAGCTGGGTGCCGAGGTCGAGCGCCTCGAGGCGCTGCGGCGCGAGCTGCGCGCGGAGATCGTGCCCTACGCCCGCGGCGGCCAGCTCATCCGCCACGCGGACCTCCGCGGACTGGACTTCGGAACGCCCGCGGCCGATAACTCTTAAGCGCCGCTGAGATCGGGTAGCCCGAGCGCACCGATCTACCATCCGGCGTGTTGGGGGTGTGCAACGATCTCCCGACCGCTGTCAGGGGGCCAACGCCGCGTGCCGGCCAGACAATCAGGGAGTAATCGCGTCATGGGTTCGAGAAGTCCGGGTCTGACACCGCAGCTGGGCCGCGCCCGCGTGGCCGGGTGGGTGACGCTGTGCATGCTGTGCGCGTGCGCGCTCTGGGCCGGGCCGGCCTCCGCCGCCGGCTCGACCTGGCTGGGCTCCGCCCCCGCCGGCGACACGGTATCGCTGGCGTTTCCGCTGCAGGCCAACCTCGGCGGTCTCACGCGCTTTGCGCATGAGGTCTCCGACCCCCGCTCCCCCGAGTACGGGCGGTACGAGTCGATCGCCAACCTCGCGCGGCGGTTCGGCGCGTCGACCGCGGTGCGATCGCGCGTCGTGAGCTATCTGAAGCGCGCCGGGGCGACCGGCGTCAAGATCAACGTCACCGGGCTGTTCGCCGACGCCACGCTCACGGTCGGCCAGGCCCAGCGGCTGTTCTCCACCACCCTCGGCGCCTTCCGCCCGGCCGGCGCCCGGCTCACGGCCAGGTTCATGAGGCCCGAGAACGGGGTGCGGCTGCCCACGCCGCTGCAGGGGGACGTGACCGGCGTTATCGGTCTCGACACCCAGCCGCTGTTCGGCTCCTCCACCCCGCAGACGGCGAGCAGGGCGTGGCCTCATGCCGCCGCAGCCCCCGCCACCGAGGGCAGGGACGACGAGTCGGGCTATCTGCAGCGCACCGGCACCGCCGCCGGCTGCGGCGCCGCGATGTCGCAGTCGGGCTTCACGCCCAACCAGTACCTCACGGCCTACAACTACACGCCGCTGCAGAGCTCCGGCTTTCAGGGTCAGGGGGAACGCGTCGCCCTCATCGAGATCGACGGCTTCCGCTACTCCGACCTGCGCAACTTCTCCAAGTGCTTCGGGCTCGCCACCCCGGCCATCGACGGCTTCGGCGTCCGGCTCAAGAACCCGCTGGCTCCGGGCGGCGAATCCACGCTTGACCTCGAGGTGCTCGACGCCGCGGCGCCCAAGCTCAAGGCCGTCGACGTGTACGAGTCGCGCCCAAGCGCCGTGGACGTGCTGGCCTCGCTGACCGCTCCGCTCAGCAACCCGGGCAGCAAGCCCGACGTCATCTCGGCCTCGCTGGGCTCCTGCGAGGAGGCCACCCAGTTGACCATCGGCAAGTCCGGATTGCGCCACGTCGAGGGTGCGCTCGCCCTCGCCGCGGCGAGCGGCATCTCGGTGCTGGCCTCCAGCGGCGACGACGGCTCGTCGGCGTGCCTGACGCCGGACGGCCGGCCGCTGCCGGGCCTCGCGGTCAGCTACCCGGCGTCCTCACCGTTCGTGACCGGCGTCGGCGGGACGAACATCTCGCTCAACGCGGCCAACCAGATCGTCTCCCAGGAGGTCTGGAACGACTCTCCGGTCGTCACCGCCTCCGCCGGCGGCGGCTTCAGCACCATGTTCAAGCGCCCGTCCTACCAGAACTCGTTCGTCGGGGCCTCGCATCGGGCGGTGCCCGACGTGTCGATGCTGGCCGATGTGGCGCCCGGCTACGAGATCTTCTGCACCGCCAAGGGTGACTGCGTCGACAAGACCCACACCAACCCGTGGACCCAGGTCGGCGGCACGAGCGCGGCGGCCCCTCTCTTGGCGGGCGGGCTGGCCCTCGTCGATCAGGCGCTGCGCAAGACCCACCACCAGGACATCGGCCTGGCCAACCCGCTGCTCTATGGGATCGCCCACTCTCCGTCGGCGCCCAACGTCATCTCCGATGTGGTCGCCAACAACAACGACCTCGGCCCCGGCCTCATCGGGCGCCCCTTCGGGTGCTGCACGGCGTCAGCGGGCTTCGACGCGGCCTCGGGGCTGGGCAGCGTCAACTTGGCCGGCCTGGCCTTCGCCGCCGCCTCGATCGTGCCCAGGGTGGTCAACGTCGGCCTGTCGGTGCCCTCTCAGCGCCACCCGGTGGCCAGCAAGCACCTGCTGGCCCGCGTCAGCTGCTCCGGCCACTGTCTGATGGGCGCCTACGCGCGCCTCAAGATCGGGCGCGCGCGCAGCGTGATCACCAGGTACTCGAACGTCTACCTGCTCAAGAAGGGCGGGCGCAGGACGATCAAGATCGGCTTTGACTCGAGGACCGTGGGCAAGCTCCGCAACGGCCTGGTCAAAGGCCAGCGCGTCACCGCCACGGTCTACGGAGCGATCTTCGATCCCAGCGGCAACGTCGAGTCGCGCACGCGCGGCAAGGAGATGCGCGTCCGCGGTTGACGGCTGGCGCAGCCGCCCCTCGCGGACCGCCGCCACGACCTCCATTCGCCCGCCGAACCGCTGCCCGAGCAGCGGCGATCGTGGCTGGCCTTGCGTTGTGCGATATCTTAGTCTTATAGACTTAGATTTCCACCTCTGAAAACACGGTATTCCTATGCAACCAGACCGCTTCACCATCAAGTCTCAGGAGGCGCTCCAGGCGGCGCAGCGCCTTGCCGACGAGCGCCGCAACCCGCAGACGACTCCTGAGCACCTTCTCGCCGTCCTGCTGGAGCAGGAGGGTGGGGTTGTGGCGCCGGTGCTGCGCAAGCTCGGCGCGGACCCGGGTGCGGTGCGCCAGAGCCTGGGCGCCGGACTCGACGCCCTGCCCAAGCTGACCGGAGGGCCCAGACCGGGTACCGGCGAGCCGGCCGGGGGCTCCACCGAGCTCGTGCAGATCCTGCGTACGGCCGAGACCGAGATGCGCGAGCTCAACGACGAGTACGTCTCCACCGAGCATCTGCTGCTGGCCCTGGCCGCCCATCCCGGCGGCGCGGGCGACGCCCTGCGCTCCAACGGCGCCTCACGCGAAGCCCTGCTCAAGGCGCTGGGCGAGGTGCGCGGCTCGCACCGCGTCACCGACGAGAACCCCGAGGACAAGTTCCGGGCGCTGGAGAAGTACGGCCGCGACCTGACCGAGGCCGCGGCCCAGGGCAAGCTGGACCCGGTCATCGGCCGCGACGATGAGATCCGCCGCGTCATCCAGGTCCTCTCGCGCCGCACCAAGAACAACCCCGTGCTCATCGGCGAGCCCGGCGTGGGCAAGACCGCGATCGCCGAGGGTCTGGCCCAGCGCATCGTCTCGGGCGACGTGCCCGAGGGCCTGCGCGACCGCCGCGTGGTGGCGCTGGACATCGGCGCCCTCATCGCCGGCTCCAAGTACCGCGGCGAGTTCGAGGACCGGCTCAAGGCCGTCCTGAAGGAGATCGCGGACTCCAGCGGCACGGTCATCCTCTTCATCGACGAGCTGCACACGATCGTCGGCGCCGGCGCGGCCGAGGGCGCGGTGGACGCCGCCAACCTGCTCAAGCCGATGCTGGCCCGCGGCGAGCTGCGCGCGGTTGGCGCCACCACCCTTGACGAGTACCGCAAGCACATCGAGAAGGACGCCGCGCTGGAGCGCCGCTTTCAGCCGGTGTACGTCGGCGAGCCGAGCGTCGAGGACACCATCGCCATCCTGCGCGGGCTCAAGGAGCGCTACCAGGTCCACCACAAGGTCCGGATCCAGGACTCCGCGCTGGTGGCCGCTGCAACGCTCAGCCAGCGCTACATCGCTGACCGCTTCCTGCCCGACAAGGCCATCGACCTCGTCGACGAGGCCGCCTCGCGGATCCGGATGGAGATCGACTCAAAGCCCACCGAGATCGACGAGGTGGACCGCCACATCATGCAGCTGGAGATCGAGCTGCAGTCGCTGGGCGATGACGATGATCCGGGCACGGTGGCCCGGCGCGAGCAGCTGGAGCGCACCCTGGCCGAGGAGCGGGAGCGCTCGGACGCCATGCATGCCGAGTGGCAGCGCGAGAAGGAGACGCTGGGCGCGGTGGCCGAGATCCAGGAGCACCTGGAGGACGCCAGGATCGAGCTCGAGCGCGCACAGCGCGAGGCCGACCTCGGTCGCGCCGCCGAGCTGCAGTACGGGACGATCCCCGAGCTGACCAAGCAGCTGGAGGAGGCCGAGATGGCCGAGCAGGAGGCCGCCGCCGGCACCGCCAGTGGCCCGCGCTTTCCCAAGGACGTCGTCGATGCCGACGACGTGGCGGAGATCGTCTCCAAGTGGACCGGCGTCCCGGTCTCTCGCCTGCTGGAGGGCGAGATCGAGAAGCTCGTGCACATGGAGGAGCGCCTGCACCGCCGCGTCATCGGCCAGGATGAGGCCGTGAGCGCGGTGTCGACGGCGCTGCGCCGCTCCCGGGCCGGACTGTCTGACCCCAACCGTCCGATCGGCACCTTCCTGTTCCTGGGCCCGACCGGCGTTGGCAAGACCGAGCTGGCGCGGGCGCTGGCCGAGTTCATGTTCGACTCCCAGGACGCGATGGTCCGCATCGACATGTCGGAGTACATGGAGAAGCACGCCGTCAGCCGCCTGGTGGGAGCGCCCCCCGGCTACGTCGGCTACGAGGAGGGCGGTCAGCTGACCGAGGCGGTCCGCCGCCGGCCCTACTCGGTGGTCCTGCTCGACGAGATCGAGAAGGCCCACCCCGACGTGTTCAACACGCTGCTGCAGGTGATGGACGACGGCCGCCTCACCGATGGTCAGGGGCGGACCGTCTCCTTCAAGAACGTCGTGCTGATCATGACCTCCAACATCGGGGGCGGCCGCGCGGGCGTCGAGGCCAGCTTCAAGCCCGAGTTCGTCAACCGGCTCGACGACATCGTCGAGTTCGAGCCCCTCAGCCGCGAGCAGATCGGCGAGATCGTCGACGTCCAGGTCGCGGTGCTCGTCCTGCGGGTGCGCGAGCGTGGGGTGGAGGTCCAGCTCTCCGACGCGGCCCGTACGCTGATCGGCAATCTGGGCTATGACCCGACCTACGGTGCGCGCCCGCTCAAGCGGGTCATCCAGAAGCGCCTTGTCGATCCGTTGGCGCTGGCGATCCTCGAGGGTCGCTTTGCGCCGGGCGATGTGGTTCGGGTCGACGCCGCCGATGGCGAGCTGGTGCTCGAGCGGGCCGCCGCTCCCGTGGACTCGCCCGCCGCTGTCTAACGCGTCTTCCGCCTTTGGGGGGGCGGCGCCTCGCCTTCGCTTTCTCCGAGGCGCTGCCCCCAGGCGAAGACATTCTTCTCGGTGCGAAGGTGCATGAAGGTCTGCATCTCGCGCACCTGCTCGATGGAGCGGATGTCGTCGCTGATGACGTCCAGCAGCTCCTCCTCGGTGGCGCAGACGAGCTCGACGATCACGTCGAACGCGCCCGCCGTGACCACCACGTACTCGATCTCCGCGATCTGGGCCAGCCGCGCGGCGACGGCGCGGATGTCTCCGGTCACGCGCATGCCAATCGTGGCCACCACCCCGCGGCCCAGGGCGACCGGGTCGGTGACCGCCACGATCCGCATCAGCCCGGACTCGCGCAGCCGGTTCACGCGCTGGCGAGCGGCGGCCTCGGACAGGCCCACCGCCTCGCCGATCTCGCCGTAGGGGCGCCGCCCGTCCTCCTGGAGCAGGGCGACGATCGCCGCGTCGGTCTCGTCCAGAGGCGACGGCATTCAGCCAGTTGGGAACTTGTGGAGTGGTGTCCGCGTGATAGAGAAACTACTCTAGTGCTCTGTGCGACGGATCCAGTCGGCGCTGGGGGACCGGAGCCCGATGGCGATCCCGTCATTTCAAATCGCACGCTCGGCCCTAATCGGCGGCGTGATCTGAGAAGACAGCATGACTGGCGTTTCGGATCACACGAGGCACCAGAGACTCGTGTGCGATCTGAGATGACAGAAACGCGATCCCCGGCGTCGGCGAACGGGCCGCGGGCGCGCTTCCGTCTTCAATGCCCGTCGTTGACTTGCGTTGTGCCGCGTAGCCACATCGGGCAGCCCGCCTCCGCAACGCCACCAACCGGTATCCGGTACAAGTGCGCTGAGCCCCGCAAGTCCACAGGAGGGAGCGCCAGATGCCGACCTACATCATGCTCACCACGCTCACGCCCGACGGAATCCAGACGATCAAGAACCACCCCGGCCGGATTCGTGAGGTCAACCGCGAGGTCGAGCAACTCGGCGCGACGGTCAAGGCCCAGTGGGCCACCCTCGGCCAGTTCGACTTCGTCAACGTCATCGAGGCGCCCGACGAGCAGACGATCACGCGCATCTCGCTGGAGCTCGGATCCCGCGGGACCGGCCGCTATGAGACGCTGACCGCCATCCCCATCGACGACTTCATCGGCCTCATCTAGTGGTCATCTCTGACCTCGTGGCCCGCCCCGCGACGGGCTCCCCGCGTTGAGCGAGACCGTCCTCGTCCTCGGGTCTGGTGCGCGGGAGCACGCCATCGTGCAGACGCTGAGGCGCTCGCCGCGCAAGCCGAAGCTCGTCTGCGCGCCCGGCAACGTCGGGATCGCGCGCGAGGCCGAGATCCGCCCGCTCGATCTCGCCGACCCGGGTGCGGTCCTGGGCGCGGCGCGGGACATCGGCCCCGACCTGGTCATCGTCGGACCCGAGGCGCCGCTGGTGGCCGGCGTGGTGGACGCACTCGTCGACGCGAAGATCCGCTGCTTCGGCCCCACCAGCGACGCTGCCCGGCTCGAGGGCTCCAAGGCGTTCTGCAAGGAGATCATGGTCGCCGCCGGCGTGCCCACCGCGGGCTACTCGGTCGTATCCACGCCCGAGGAGGGGATGGCGGCGATCGACCGCTATCCGGTCGTCATCAAGGCCGACGGTCTGGCCGCCGGCAAGGGGGTGATCATCGCCGCCGACGAGGCAACGGCCCGCGCCGCGCTGCAGGACCTGCTCGTCGGGCATCGCTTCGACACGACGCGCGTGGTGGTGGAGGAGCACCTCGTCGGTGAGGAGCTCTCGCTGCTGGCCGTCTGCGACGGGGTGACGGCGGTGCCGCTGGCCTCGGCCCGGGACTACAAGCGCATCTACAACGGGGACCTGGGGCCCAACACCGGCGGGATGGGCTCGTTCTCGCCGGTGCCGGCGATCGACGACGCCCGCGCGCGCGAGATCTGCGCCGAGGTGCACCAGCCGGTGCTCGACGTCATGGCCCGCCGTGGCTCGCCGTTTCACGGCGTCCTGTACGCCGGTCTGATGATGACCGCGCACGGAGCCAAGGCGCTCGAGTTCAACGTCCGCTTCGGCGATCCCGAGACGCAGGCGATCCTGCCGCGGCTGCGCAGCGACCTGCTCGACCTGCTCGAGGCGGCCTGCGAGCCCGGCGGTCTGGCGAGCATGCCCGCGCCGACGTGGGCGCCCGAGATGGCCACCACGATCGTGCTCGCCAGCGCGGGCTATCCCGAGTCCTCGCACTCCGGTGACGTCATCACCGGGCTGGCCAAGGTCCCGCGGGACGTGTTCGTCACCCACGCCGGCACCGGGCGCTCGCCACGCGGCGACATCGTCACCAACGGTGGGCGCGTGCTGAGCGTCACCGCGCTGGGGGCCACGCCGGCGCGCAGCCGCTCGGCCGCCTATGCTGCGGCGGACCTGATCCGCTTCGAGGGCAGACAGCTGCGCCGCGACATCGCCAAGGGAGTGCAATGACGACCGAGAACCCGCTCAACGACGCCGAGGAAGAGCTCGTGCCCGGGCCCGCGAGCAGCGAGGGCATGTCCGCGCCGGAGCCCGGGCCCCAGCCGCTGGCCGAGACGGCCGCCGAGATCGAGGAGCTCGACGTGGACGCCCCCCAGGTGGCGATCCTGATGGGCTCCAAGTCAGACCTCTCGGCCATGGAGAGGGCCGAGACCGAGCTCAGCGATCGCGGCATCCGCTCCGAGACGCGGGTCATGTCGGCCCATCGCGAGCCCGATGTGGTGGCCGAGTACGCCAAGAACGCCCGGATGCGGGGCATCAAGGTCATCATCGCGGGGGCGGGGCTGTCCGCTGCGCTTCCCGGGGTCGTCGCCGCCCACACCGATCTGCCGGTGGTCGGCGTGCCCCTCACCAGTCGCACCTCGGTGGCCGGCGGCCTCGACGCGCTGCTCTCCATCTCCCAGATGCCGCCCGGCGTTCCCGTGGGCTGCGTCGGAGTGGACAACGCGCGCAATGCGGCCGTGCTGGCAGCGCGCATCCTCAGCATCTGACGGTGCTCCGCCGCTACGGGACCGCCCGCCGGGCCGGCGGACGGTCGATGGGGGCGCTCAGGGCGCCCGGAGCAGGTCCTGGATGTACTGCGCGATCACGGCCGCTTCGCTGCGGCGTGCCCGCGGGACCCGAATGGTCTCCTCGACCGGGTGAGTGTGGCTCTGTGTTCTCAACTTGCTTCCTCGCAGAGCTTTCGTTGTACGATGCACGTCGTACGTTAGCAGCTTGTACGACGACCATCGAACTAGGCGCTCGGGGTTCGTACACTAGGAGGGGCAATGTCAATGCATACGACTGAATCGATCGCGCACCCTCCGGCGGAGGAGCTCGAGCTCGGCGCTGTGCTGCACGCACTGAGCGATCCCGTCCGGCTGCGGATCGTCGCCAAGCTGGCCCACAGCGAAGGCGACCACACCTGCGGCAGCTTCGCTCTGCCGGTCACCAAGTCCACCTGCACCCACCACTTCAAGGTGCTGCGCGAGGCCGGGGTGATCCAACAGCGTGCCCAGGGCACGACGCGGCTCAACCGGCTCCGGCGCGAGGATCTCGAGGCCCGGTTCCCCGGCCTGCTCGAGTGTGTGCTCAAGGCGGCCGACCATGTCGATCTCCTCGGGGAGCCGGGGGCGACCTCGCTGGACGGCGTCGTCGCGGCGGCATCGGCGGCCTCGACGGGCGCCTCGCAGACCAGCGCCGTCGCGTAGCCTTCGGCGGCCTTGATCGCGCGCTACACACGCCCCGAACTGGGGGAGGCCTGGTCTGACTTCGCGCGCTTCGACGCCATGCGCCGGGTCGAGGTGGCCGCGTGCGAGGAGATGGACGGGCCCACCGAGGCCGAGCTCGACGCGATCCGCGCCGCCACGTTCACCGTGGAGGCGATCGACGAGCGCGAGAAGGTCACCGACCACGACACCGCCGCCTTCGTGGACATCCTCTCGGAGTCGGCCGGGCCCGCCGGGCGCTGGATCCATTACGGCCTGACATCTTCCGACGTCCTGGATACGGGGCTGGCGCTGCAGATCAAGCGCGTGGCCGAGCTCGTGCTGCCCGGCGCGCACCGCCTGGCGGCCGCGCTGGCGGCCAAGGCGCGCGAGCACGTGGACACGCTGTGCGTGGGTCGCACCCACGGCATCCACGCCGAGCCGACGACGTTCGGGATCAAGCTGGCGGGCTTCGCCTTCGAGGCCCACCGCAATGCCGAGCGGCTGGAGCGCGCCTTCGCCCAGGCCGCGGTCGGCGCCGTGTCCGGGGCGGTGGGCACCTACTCGGCCACCTCTCCCGACTTCGAAGCTCGCGTGCTGGCGCGTCTGGGCCTGGAGCGCGAGTCGGTCTCCACCCAGGTGGTCGCCCGCGACCGCCACGCCGAGCTGCTTCAGGCCGTCGCCCTGGCCGGCGCCGGGCTCGAGCGCTTCACCACCGAGCTGCGCCACCTCGCGCGCACCGAGGTGGGAGAGGTCCGCGAGCCGTTCGGCCGCGGCCAGAAGGGCTCGAGCGCCATGCCCCACAAGCGCAACCCGATCAAGTCAGAGCAGGTGACGGGCCTGGCGCGGGTGCTGCGCGGCAACGCGGCCGCGGCCGTGGAGAACGTGGCCCTGTGGCACGAGCGCGACATCTCGCACTCCTCGGTGGAGCGGATCATCCTGCCCGACTCGACCATCCTGCTCGACCACATGCAGCGCCGCGTGCTGGCCCTGGTGGAGGGCATGGTGGTCGACGCCGCCCGCATGCGCGAGAACCTCGAGCTGACCTATGGCGCGCTCTTCTCCCAGCGGGTGCTGCTCGCCCTGGTGGCGGCGGGCGCCACGCGCGACGACGCCTACCGCGTGGTCCAGCGGCTGGCCCAGCAGGCCCTCGACGAGCGCACCCCGCTGCGCGGCCTGCTGGCCGGCGATCCGGCCGGGCAGGGCCTGGACCTCGACGCCATCTTCGCCTACGGCGCGTTCGTAGCCCACGCGCGCGAGATCGTCGGCCGCCTGGACGCGATCGACGCGCCCGTCGCGGTCGCCTAGCCCAGACCGCGCGGGCGGCGCCCGCGCCGCGTCAGATCTCCCAGCCCCCGTCGTCGCCGGCGCGGGCCGCATCCAGCGCGGCGTCGAGCTGCCGCAGCGCCGCCGGGAGCCGCGTGGCCAGCTGGCGCCCGGCATCGGTGAGGGCGACCCGCCGGCTGGTGCGGACGAACAGGCTCACCCCCAACTCGCGCTCCAGGCCGACGATGCGCCGGCTGAGCGTCGACGGCCTCACCCCGAGCCGAGCGGCGGCCCGCCCGAAATGGAGCTCTTCGACGAGGACTCCGACCGAGCGCAGCTCGCGCAGTTCGATCACGGTCGCGCACGCTACATCATTGCGTGTGGCGCAACGCAAGGTGACGTCGTGGCGCCTTGATCACGGGCGCCGATCGGGCTAGCGTCGCCCCGTGGTCATCCGTACTCGCGGGGATGGCCCAGAGTCCCCAAGGAGGAAGAGGATGACCAGCATTGCCATCGTGGGATCCGGTGTCTCGGGTCTGCATCTCGGCCTGTTCCTGGCGCAGCACGACGTCCCGGTCACGATCTACAGCGACAAGACCTCCGAGCAGATCGCGTCGGGCCGCCTGCTCAACACCGTGGCCCACCACCATCACACCCTCGAGCGTGAGCGCGAGCTCGGCGTCCATCACTGGGATGCCGCCCAGTACGGGTATGTCTGCCACCAGCACTCGATCCTCGGCACGCCCGAGCCCATCCGCTTTCGCGGGGACTTCACCCATCCATCGTCGATCATCGACTACCGCCTCTACCTGCCACGACTGCTCGAGGATTACCTCGAGCGCGGTGGCGATGTGGTGGTGGGGGAGCTCGACACCGAGGCCATCGGCCGGATCTCGGAGGACCACGACCTGGTGGTGGTGGCGGCGGGCCGCGGGATGGGCGCGATGTTCGCTCCGCTGCCCGAAAAATGCCCCTATGACAAGCCCCAGCGGCGGCTGTCGGCGGGCATCTATCACGGGATCCGCTACACCGAGCCCAAGGGCGTGGGCGTCCACATGTCGTTGGGCCACGGCGAGCTGCTGGAGCTGCCGATCACCTCCCGCGAGGGCTTCGCCACCGCGCTGCTGTTCGAGAACATCCCCGGCGGTGACCTGGAGCTGCTGGCGGACATCAGCTACGACGAGGACCCGCGCGGACACGATGAGACGGTGCTGCGCAAGCTCGAGCAGCACTACCCGATGTGCTTCGAGCGCGTGGACACTGCGAGCTTCGGACTGCAGGGCCCGACCGACCTGCTCCAGGGCGCGCTGACGCCCGTGGTGCGCGAGGACTACGTGCGCCTGGACAACGGGACCTATGCGCTGGCCATGGGCGACGCCCACTGCGTCGTGGACCCCGTCAACGGCCAGGGCGCCAACTCGGCCTCCTACTCGGCCTGGGTCATCGGCCACGCCATCCTGGACGACCTCGCCTTCGACGAGCAGTTCTGCCGCCGCGTCGCCCGCGAGCGCCAGGCCTTTGTCCACGGGGTCTCTGACTGGACCAACATGATCCTGCATCCCGAGCCCCACGTCGTCGGCCTGCTCATGGCGATGGCGCAGGACAAGACGCTATGCGACACCTACACCCAGAATTTCAACCACCCCGACCGCCAATGGGATACCGTCGCCACACCCGAGCGCACCGCCGCATTCATCGCTCGCCACTCCGCCGGGCAGCCGGCGGCTGCGACCCAGCTCTAGACAGGAGGTCTCACGCCCAATGCACAAGCTCGTCGTCCTGTACCCCCCGCCCGAGGATCCCGACAAGTTCCGCTCCTACTACACCAGCACCCACCTCAAGCTGGTGGAGAAGATGCCGGGGCTGCGCGCCTTCCGCTATGGCTTTGACCTGGCGCCGCCGGCGGGCGACAGCCCCTACTGGGCCATGTTCGAGGCCGACTTCGACGACATCAACGCGCTGAGCGCCGCGATGAGCTCTCCGGAGGGACAGGCGGTGGCCGCCGACGTGCCCAACTACGCCGACACGGCGCCGGTCATGTTCAGCTTCGACGTGGTCAACGGGGGTTGACGGGGGCTCCGGTCCGGTCACCGCCGGGCGGCGATCAGGTCGTCATAACGCCGCGCTAGCATCGGCCGCGTGACCGCTCTCGCCGACCTTCCCCTCCTTGCCTCAGGCAAGGTCCGCGAGATCTATGACCTGGGCGACGAGCTCCTGATCGTCGCCTCGGATCGGATCTCCACCTACGACGTCGTCCATCCCACGCCCATCCCCGACAAGGGCGCCGTGCTCACCGGCCTCTCGACCTTCTGGTTCGAGCGCACGGCCGACATCCTCCCCAACCACGTGATCTCCGTCACCGACGGCGTGCCCGAGGAGGCGCGCGGTCGGGGGATGGTGGTGCGCAAACTCGAGATGCTGCCCGTCGAGTGCGTCGTGCGCGGATACATCACCGGCTCGGGGTGGAAGGACTACCAGGCCTCGGGCAAGGTCTCGGGCCACACGCTGCCCGAGGGGCTGCAGGAGTCAGAGCGCCTGCCCGAGCCGCTGTTCACTCCCTCCACCAAGGCCGAGGTCGGCCATGACGAGGCGATCGACTTCGAGGGCGCCGTCGCGCTCATCGGTGACCGGGCCCTGGCCGAGCGGGTGCGCGACGTCTCGGTGGCCCTGTACCAGCACGGCGCCGACCACGCCCGGGCCCACGGCATCATCCTCGCCGACACCAAGTTCGAGCTCGGGCTCGACGCCGAGGGCCGGCTGACCATCGGCGATGAGATGTGCACGCCGGACTCCTCGCGGTTCTGGCCCGCCGACCAGTACGAGCCGGGTCGGGGGCAGCCCAGCTTCGACAAGCAGTACGTCCGCGACTGGGCCTCGTCCACCGGCTGGGATCGCAACCCGCCGGCGCCGCCGATCCCCGCCGACGTGGTCGCGCGCACGCGCGAGAAGTACGTCGAGGCCTACGAGCGGATCACCGGCGAGCCGTTCAGCGCGTGGCAGACGCGCACGAGGGCCTAGCGCCGGTGCGAGCCCGCGTCCTGGTCAAGCCCAAGGCCGGCATCCTCGATCCCCAGGGGCAGGCGGTGGAGCGGGCGCTCCCGGCGCTCGGCTTCAGCGGGGTGCGCAACGTCCACGTGGGCCGGCTCATCGAGCTCGACGTCGAGGATCCGGCGCGGCTGCCCGAGATGTGCCAGCGGTTGCTCACCAACCCGCTGATCGAGGACTACGAGATCGTCGAGGCCGACGGCGTCAACGGCGCGGGGTCGCACCCGGCGTGAAGTTCGGCGTCATCCGCTTCCCCGGCTCCTGCGACGACGTCGACGCGCTGCTGGCCTGCCGACGGGTGGGAGAGGCGGTCATCCTGTGGCACGCCGACCGCGATCTGCAGGACGTCGACTGCGTCGTCGTCCCCGGCGGGTTCTCCTACGGTGACTATCTGCGGGTCGGCGCCATCGCCCGCTTTGCGCCCGTGATGGAGGAGGTGGCGGAGTTCGCCCACGCCGGCGGGCTGGTCCTGGGCATCTGCAACGGCTTCCAGGTCCTCTGCGAGGCAGGACTGCTGCCGGGTGCCCTGCTGCCCAACACGTCGCTGCGCTTCATCTTCCGCCAGGTCGAGCTCGAGGTCGTGACCCAGAGCTCACCCTTCACCGGCCGCTGCGATCCGGATCAGCAGCTGTCGATCCCGGTCAAGCACACCACCGGGCGCTACTACGCGCCCGATGATCAGCTGGCGCGGATGGAGGCGGCCGAGCAGGTGCTGCTGCGCTATGCGCCCGGTCAGAACCCCAACGGATCGCTCAACGACATCGCCGGAGTATGCAACGAGCAGCGCAATGTCTTCGGGCTCATGCCCCACCCCGAGCACGCCGTCGATCCCCTCACCGGGCCGACGGGCGGGCTGCCGATCTTCGAGTCCATCCGCGCCCACGTCACCGACGGGGCCCTCGTCTAGCCGCGCGTCGCGCCCGCCGCCGCCGTGACGCCCAGTGCCGCCCCCGCCACCCATCGCGAGCTCGGCCTCACCGATGCCGAATACGAGCTCATCGTCTCCGGCCTGAGTCGCGAGCCCGCCATCACCGAGCTGGCGATGCTGTCGCTGATGTGGTCTGAGCACTGCGCCTACAAGCACTCCAAGAAGCTGCTGCGCCGGCTCCCCACCGAGGGGCCGGCCGTTCTCATGGGGCCGGGGGAGAACGCCGGCGTCGTCGACGTCGGCGGCGGCCTGGGCGTGGCCTTCAAGGTCGAGTCCCACAACCACCCGAGTGCCGTGGAGCCCTTCCAGGGCGCCGCCACCGGCGTCGGCGGCATCCTGCGCGACGTGTTCGCGGTCGGCGCGCGCCCCATCGCGGTGCTCGACTCGCTGCGCTTCGGCGAGCCCGCCGAGTCTCCGCGCTCCCGGTATCTGCTCGATCGCGCCGTGGCCGGCATCGGTCACTACGGCAACTCGATCGGGGTCCCCACGGTGGGCGGCGAGATCTACTTCGAGTCCTCCTATGAGCAGAACTGCCTGGTCAACGCCATGTGCCTCGGGCTGGCGCCTCACGAGCGGCTCATCCGCGCGGCCGCGGCGGGCCCCGGCAACGTGCTCGTACTGCTCGGGGCGCTGACGGGCCGCGACGGGATCGGCGGCGCCTCGGTGCTGGCGTCGGCCGAGCTGGGCGAGGCCGACGAGGCCAAGCGCCCCTCGGTCCAGATCGGGGATCCGTTCGCGGAGAAGAAGCTGCTGGAATGCTGCCTGGAGCTGTTGGACTCCGAGCTGCTGGTCTCGCTGCAGGATCTGGGCGCCGCCGGGCTGACCTCCTCCTCCTCGGAGATGGCCTCCAAGGGCGGCGTCGGCCTCGACATCGACTGCGCGCTCGTGCCCCTGCGCGAGCCCGGCATGGAGCCGTTCGAGATCATGGTCTCCGAGTCCCAGGAGCGGATGCTGTGCGTCGTCGAGCCCGAGCAGGTGGACGCGGTCATCGCCGTGTGCGAGCGCTGGGAGACACGGGCCACGCCCATCGGGACGGTGACGGACTCCGGCCGGCTGCGGGTCAGCTCCGGCGAGGAGGTGGTTGCCGACCTGCCCGTCGGGATCCTCGTGGACGACTGCCCCCTGTATGACCTCGAGCCGGCGCCGCCGTCCGAGCCCCTCTACGCGCCCGCCGCCGCGGCGCTGGGAGCCGATGCCGGGGCTGCGGAGACGCTGGTGGCGCTGCTCGGCTCGGCCAACCTCGCCTCGCGGGTGCCCGTGTTCGAGCAATACGACCCGGTCGTGCAATCGCGCACCGTGCGCCGTCCCGACGATGCCGACGCCGCCGTCCTGGTGCTGCCCACCGGCGAGGCGATTGCCGTCTCGATCGACGGCAACGGCCGCCGCGTCGCCTGCGACCCCCGCCGCGGCGCCGCCGAGGCGGTGTTCGAGTGCGCCGCCAACCTCGCCTGTGTCGGTGCCACGCCGCTGGGGCTGACCAACTGCCTGAACTTCGGCAACCCCGAGAAGCCCCACGTCGCCTGGCAGCTGGTGGAGGCCGTCGAGGGCATCCGCCAGGCCTGCCTGTCGCTGGGGGTCCCCGTCGTCGGCGGCAACGTCTCGCTCTACAACGAGGCCCCCACCGGCCCGATCTTTCCCACCCCGGTCATCGGAATGGTGGGCCGGCTGCCCGACCCCGAGCGGGCCGGGCGCTTGGCCTTCGTGCGTGAGGGTGATGTCGTGGCTCTCATCGGCGAGCTGGGCGCGGCGAGCATGGCGGGCTCGGAGCTCGCCAAGCTCCAAGGAGCGCCGGTGGCCGGGCCGCTGCCGGGCCTCGACGAGGACGTGGCGCGCCGGGCCCATGAGACCGTGCGGGCGCTGGTCGGAAGCGGCGCCGCCCGCAGCGCTCACGACATCGCCGAGGGCGGCATCGCGGTGGCGCTGGCTGAGTGCTGCGTCGCCGGGGGCCTGGGAGCCGTGGTTGGGCTGCCCGTGGGGCTTGACCCCTTCGCCGAGGCGCCGGGCCGCGCCTTCATCGTCTCCGGCTCCGAGGAGGCGCTGCACGGGCTCCCCGTCATCGGCCATGTCGGCGGCACGACCCTCTCACTCGAGGGCGTGCTCAGCGTCGAGGTGTCCCGCCTGGCCGACGTGCGCCGCCGTGGCCTCGAGCGGTTCCTCTGACCCGCTGCTAGCCTTGATATCGATCCGGCCGAGCCTTCCGCCAAGCTGTGGCCGGTGACTCCTCTCGTGAACGACTTTCGCGACGGCCCCCGCGATGAGTGCGGCGTCTTCGGGATCTACGCGCCCGGCCATGACGTCGCCCGTCTCGCGTACTTCGCCCTCTTCGCGCTGCAGCATCGCGGCCAGGAGTCGGCGGGCATCGCCACCGCCACGCCCGGCGGCAACATCATGGGCATCCGCGATCAGGGCCTGGTCTCGCAGGTCTTCGACGAGAACACCCTCCGCTCGCTGGTGGGGGACATGGCGATCGGCCACGTCCGCTACTCCACCACCGGCTCCTCTGAGTGGGAGAACGCCCAGCCGATCGTGCGCGACGACCACCGTACGCTGGCCCTCGCGCACAACGGCAACCTGATCAACGCCGTGGAGCTGCACTCCGAGCTGCGCGGGCGCGAGGTGCCGTTCCGCTCCACCTCGGACTCCGAGATCATCGCGGCGCTGCTGGCCACCCACCCGGCCGAGCACATCGACGACGTGATCGATGACGTGCTGCCGCGCCTGCGCGGCGCCTTCTCCACCACGGTCATGACCGAGGACGCCGTCCTGGCCTTCCGCGACCCGCAGGGCCTGCGCCCTCTGTGCATCGGCCGCATCGACCCGCCGCCGGGATCTGACGACGCGCCGGCCTGGTGCGTGGCGAGCGAGTCATGCGCTCTTGACCTGATCGGCGCCACCCTGGTGCGCGACGTGCTGCCCGGCGAGCTGGTCACCCTCAGCGCCGAGGGCCTGCGCTCGCGCCAGATCGTCCACAGCGAGCGGCGCTCGTTCTGCGTGTTCGAGTACATCTACTTCGCCCGCCCCGACTCCCGGATGGGCGGCACCGTGCTCCAGGTGGCCCGCGCCAAGATGGGGGAGAACCTGTGGCGCGAGGCTCCGGTGGATGCCGACGTCGTCATCCCGGTGCCGGACTCGGGCAACGCCGCCGCACGCGGGCTGGCCCGGGCCTCGGGGCTGCCCACCGATGACGGCTTCATCAAGAACCGCTACGTGGCGCGCACCTTCATCCAGCCCGGTCAGGAGCTGCGCCGCCTCGGCGTGCGCATGAAGTTCAACCCGGTGCCCGAGGTCGTCGCCGGCAAGCGCCTCATCGTCGTCGATGACTCGATCGTGCGCGGCACCACCGACCGCCAGATCGTGCAGATGCTGCGCGCCGCCGGCGCTGCCGAGGTCCACCTGCGCATCTCGGCGCCTCCGATCAAGCATCCCTGCCATTACGGGATCGACATGTCCACGCGCGAGGAGATGATCGCCCACGGGCGGTCCACCGAGGAGATCTGCGCCGAGCTGGGCGCCGACTCGCTGCACTACCTGTCGCTGGAGGGCGTCTACGACGCCATCGGCGGCTCGCGCGCCGACCACTGCGACGCCTGCTTCAGCGGCGACTACCCGCTGGACGGGACCGAGGGCGCCACCAGCAAGCACGCGCTGGAGCACGCGCTCCCGCTCGCGCGCGTCTGACCGTTTGCCGCCCGGGGGCGGCGGTATCGTCGGCCGCCCATGAGTGCCCCGGAGTCGCTGCATCGCCTGTTTGGGTTCGATGAGTTCCGGCCCGGCCAGGCCGACGCGGTCCAGGCCGCCCTGGCCGACCAGGACGCCCTGGTGGTCATGCCCACGGGCTCGGGCAAGTCGCTGTGCTACCAGCTGCCGGCGCTCATGCGCCAGGACCTCACCATCGTCGTCTCGCCCCTGGTCGCCCTCATGCGCGATCAGGCGTGGGCCGTGCACCGGATCGCGCCCGGGAGCGTGACGATGATCAACTCCCAGCGCAGCCACAACGGCAACGCCGAGGCCATGGCCCGCGTGCGTCGCGGCGAGGTCAGGCTCCTCTACATCGCGCCCGAGCGGTTCGCCTCCCCGGCCTTCGCGCGGACCCTGGCCGCCGCGAACGTCGGGCTGTTCGTCGTGGACGAGGCCCACTGCGTCTCCCAGTGGGGCCACGATTTTCGCCCGGACTACTTCACGCTGGCCGACGCGGCGGCCCGGGTGGGGGCGCGCTCGATGATGGCGCTGACCGCCACCGCGACGCCCCGCGTGGCCGCCGACATCGCCTCCCGGCTGCGGCTGCGCGATCCGCTGCGCGTCACCACCGGCTTTGACCGCCCCAACCTGAGCTTCGCGGTGGCGCGTTGCGGGGGCGCGCGCGACAAGGAGCAACGCCTGGTCGCCACCCTGGCAGATCCGGACGCCCGCCCGGCCATCGTCTACGCCGGCACTCGGGGCGCCACCGAGAAGCTGGCCGGGATGCTGTCGCGAGAGCTCGGCTGCGGCGTGGTTGCCTACCACGCCGGCATGGCACCGGAGCGCCGCGGCGACGCGCAGGAGCGGTTCATGAGCGGGCGCGCCGAGGTCATCGTCGCCACCAACGCGTTCGGGATGGGGATCGACAAGGCCGACGTGCGCACCGTCTGCCACGCCGCGGTCCCCAGCTCGCTGGAGGCCTACTACCAGGAGGCGGGCCGCGCCGGCCGCGATGGCGCCCCCGCGCGCTGCCTGCTGTTCGCCGAATCCCGCGACAAGGGGCTGCACGTCTTTTTCATCCAGCGCTCACGGCTGACGCCGGAGATGTTCGACCGCGTCGGGGAGAGGCTGACCTGGGCGGGATGCGACGGGCGCTATGACGTGCCTGTGGCCGAGCTGGCCGGGGTCGTGGGCGGGGAGGGCTCCGGCGATGACGACGGCGTCCGCGCGGTCTTGGGCCATCTCGCCCGCGCTGGGGTGCTGACTCCGGCTCCGGCGCCGCCCGACCGGGCGGTGGGCCAGATCACCGGCGGCTGGGATCGCCGCGCCGCGGCCTGGTGTGTGGCGTCGGCGCGCGAGGCCGAGCGGGTGCGCTGGAACCAGTACCGGTCGGTGTGGGGCTATGTCGAAGGCGGCGATTGCCGGCGTCGGGCGCTGCTTCACCACTTCGGCGACACCGCGGCAGGCGCTCCACTGCCCGGCGTGGCGTGCTGCGACGTGTGCGAGCCCTCGCTGGTGCCCGCGCCGCCCGCGGCTCGCCGATTGCCGTCGGCTGCGGCCGCGGGGACCACCGCGGGCCCCGCCGCGGACCTGGATGGCGCGATCCTCGACGTCGTTGTCGCCGCACGGCCCCCGGTGGGTCGGACGCGGGCCGTGGAGATCCTGCGCGGCGGGCGCTCCAAAGTGGTCGTCCAGAACGCCTACCACGACCTCGCCGGGTACGGCGCCTTCGCACACCTGCGCGCCGAGGATGTGCTGGGGCGGGTGGACGAGCTCCTGCAGGCGGGGACGCTGCGCTCCACCGGCGGGCGCTTCCCCAAGCTGGCCGCGGCATGAACGTCGGCGTCCTGGCCTCCGGCAACGGCTCCAATCTCCAGGCGCTCATCGACCGGGCCCATGGCCACGAGGACGTCGTGCTGCGCGGCGTGGCCTCGGACCGCCCCGACGCGCGGGCGCTGGAGCGCGCGCGATCGGCGGGCATCGACGCCGAGGCCTTCACCGGCTTTGCTGAGCGCGCCGCCCGCGATGGCGCGATGGCTCAGTGGCTGCGCGAGCGCGAGGTGGAGCTGGTCGTCCTGGCCGGCTACATGCAGCTGGTCTCCGAGGCGTTCCTGTCCGCCTTCGCGGACCGCGTCATCAACGTCCACCCCGCGCTGCTGCCGGCCTTTCCCGGGCTGGGGGCCGTACAGCAGGCCATCGACTACGGCGTCAAGGTGTTCGGGGTGACCGTCCACTTCGTCGACGGCGGCATGGACACCGGGCCGGTGATCTTCCAGCGCGCGGTGGAGCTGGCCGATGCCACGGACGCCGAGGCGGTGCTCGAGCAGCTGCATCCCATCGAGCACGACCTGCTGGTCGAGGCGGTCCTGCTCATCGCCCGCGGAGCGGTGCGGGTGGATCAGGCCAACCCACGCCGCGTGGCCATCTCACGGTAGATTGGGGAGCGATGGACGCGAGTGCGCAGCCCATGAGCATGCCGGCCATGGCGTCCGAGGAGCTCCAGGTCCGGCGCGCGCTGCTCTCGGTGTCTGACAAGACGGGGATCGTCGAGTTCGCCCGCGGCCTGACCGAGCTCGGCATCGAGGTCATCTCCACCGGGGGCACGGCGCGCGAGCTCATCGAGAACGGCATCCGCGTCCGCTCCATCTCCGATCTCACCGGCTTCCCCGAGATCATGGACGGGCGGGTCAAGACCCTGCATCCCAAGCTCTACGCCGGGCTGCTCGCCGTGCGCGACAACGATGAGCACCTGCGGGCCGCCGAAGAGCACGCGGTGGAGTTCGTGGATCTGGTGTGCGTGAACCTCTACCCGTTCGAGCGCACCGCAGGCCAGCGCGGTGCCTCAGATGACGAGGTCATCGAGAACATCGACATCGGCGGCCCGACGATGATCCGCGCCGCCGCCAAGAACAACGCCTACGCCGTGCCGGTGGTGGACCCCTCGGCCTACGACGCGATCCTGGCCGAGCTGCGCGAGTCTGACTGCCGGCTGTCGCCGACCACGCGCGAGAGCCTGGCCGCCGAGGCCTTCGCCTACACCGCGCGCTATGACACCGCCATCGCCCGCTGGTTCCAGGAGAAGCGCGAGGACTTCCCGCCCCTGTTCGTCCGCGCCTTCGAGAAGGTGCTGGAGCTGCCCTACGGCGAGAACCCCCACCAGCGCGCGGCCTACTACGAGCAGGTGGGCGCCCGTACCCACGTGCTCTCGATGGTCTCCCAGCTCGGCGGCAAGCCGATCTCCTTCAACAACCTCCTGGACCTGGACGCCGGGCGCCTGCTGCTCTCAGAGTTCCAGATCCCGGCCTGCGTGATCATCAAGCACAGCAATCCCTGCGGCGTGGCCTGTGGGTCGACGGCGATCGAGGCCTACCGCAAGGCCTACGCCTGCGATCCCCAATCGGCGTTCGGCGGGATCGTGTGCCTCAACCGGGGCGTCGACGGTGACCTGGCCCGGGCGCTGTCGGACCAGTTCGTCGAGGTGCTGTTCGCCCGGGGCTATGACGAGGAGGCGCTGACCGTTCTGGCCGAGAAGCCCAACACGCGGATCCTCGACGATCAGGAGCGCCGCGTCCCCAACATGATCGAGCCCCACCTGCGCCAGGTCGTGGGCGGCCTGCTCGTCCAGGACCGCGACTTCGACCTCGAGGAGCGCTCGGAGATGCAGGTCGTCACCGAGCGGCGGCCCACCGAGGCCGAGTGGCAGCAGCTCTCCTTTGCCTGGCGGGTGTGCAAGCACACCAAGTCCAACGGCATCATCATCGCCCGCGACCTGCAGACGATCGGCGTCGGCGCCGGCCAGATGAGCCGGGTCGACTCGGTCCGGCTGGCCCTCCAGAAGGCCCGCGGCGGGGTGGAGGCCTCGGTGCTGGCCTCCGACGCCTACTTCCCCTTCTCCGACGGCCCCGAGCTGGCCCTCGAGGCCGGAGTGACCGCCATCATCCAGCCCGGCGGATCGGTGCGCGACCACCTCACCGTCGACGCGGTCGACAAGGTCGGCGGAGCGATGGTGTTCACCAGCCGCCGGCACTTTCTCCATTGACGGTTCCGGAGCGCCTGCCCGGCGATCCCCCCTCCCCCTACGAGGGTCAGTTCGGCTTCAGCCGCGTGCTGCGCGTCGGAGGCTTCGTCCTGGTCGGCGGCATGACCTCGGTCGGCCCGGGCGGGTCGGTGCTCGGCGAGACGCCCTACGAGCAGGCCGTCGAGATCTTTCGCAAGATCCTGCACGAGCTCGACCGCGTCGGCCTGGGAGCGGCCGATGTCGTGCAGAGCCGCGTCTATGTCACCGACATCTCCCGCGCCGAGGAGGTGGGGCACGCCCACGGCGAGATCTTCGCCGCCCACCGCCCGCTGATGACCATGGTGGAGGTCAGCGGTCTGATCGACCCGCGCATGCTGGTGGAGATCGAGACCGTCGCCTACGCGGGCTGACCCGCTCGCCCGACCTTCCTATCTATCGCCGGGGGGCGGAACCTTGACTCCTCACGTCGCACACCGCCGTCTCCCGGGCGGTGCGATCCAGATCGGCACCCATGTTGACCTCTCACGTCGCGCCCACGGAAAACGGCCGGTGTGCGATCTGTGCGGTCAAGATCGCGGTTCGCGCCGGCCAGCCGCGGCTACCGTGAGATACGCGATCATTGCTCGTCGCGCCGCCGTAGCTCAGTTGGTAGAGCAGCGGACTTTTAATCCGAAGGTCCTGGGTTCGAGCCCCAGCGGCGGCATCGTCGGAAGTAGCTGCAAATCAGGCTGTCTGTGCTTGACCGTGTCCGGTCCGCGCGCGACCATGTCCCCAATATGTCCCGAGATCTGCCTCCGGTGGGGTGCTGACGGCCACCTGTTCCGGGCAGGACCTGACCACGCCGACGGGCCCGGGATTGGCCCGTGTTGCTTTACGACCGACCCGGGGTGAAGCAGGCGCCGCAGTGGTTTGATTTGTGTCGCCATGGGATCGGAGCCACGTTTGGAGTTGCGCGAGACTCCTGAGGACGGTTGCGTCCGGCTCATGGTCACCGGGGAGCTTGATCTGGCTACCGCGCCGATGCTCGAGTATCGGCTGGGTCAGCTTCAGGCTGAGAATCGCGCGGTCCGAGTCGATCTCTCCGAACTGGAGTTCATGGACAGCACTGGCGTGCACCTGTTCCTCCGTGCGGCCGAGCATGCCCGCCGCACCGGCTGGCAGCTTGACGTGCAGCGCGACCTATCGTCCCAGGTTCGTCGACTGTTTCGGCTCACGGGGGTGGAGGACTTCATCCTGGCCGGCGACCGTGACCTCGTATTCCGTTGCTAGCGCCGTGGGAGCGCCTGGCTCTGGGAGCTGCTTGTTGTGCACCTCCGGCATCGGCGTTGATGAACCGATTCTCGTGGTGGAGCACGATGGCGAGCGTCAGTCCTCACTCGCGAGAGAACCGCAGCTAGCGGAGGACCCGCACGCGTTGCTGGCTCACGTCAGGTGTGCCGAGACGCTGGACGTGCGACGCCAGCGGTCATCTTGAAGGGCTCGCGATGGCGTTCCGGCGCCATGCCGGCGCCCCAGTGCGCGACTCATCCCTGCTCCTCTTTAATCGTTGCGGGAAGCGACGCTCCTGGCCGCGGTCAGCGCCCTGACGTTCGATCGCCGCTCGCCCCGCTCTGGATTGAAACGCTGGGTCCGTTGGCGTAGGTTCGCGCTCTACCCGGTCAAGGTGGCACTGTGGAATTCGCCTGATCGCCATCACCGGGGGAAAGGGGTCCAGCGGGTGTCTCGAGATCAGACGCGGGCGCGTTGGTTCGGCGTGCTCTACCTCATCACGTTCGTCACGTCGATCTCGGCGTTGGCGCTGTACGAGACGGTGCTCAGACATCCCGAGCGGTACATCGTCGGTGCTGGGCACGACACGCAGGTCTTGCTCGGTGCTCTGCTGGAGCTGCTGCTGATCATCGCGAACATCGGCACCGCGGTCGTGATCTTCCCGATCGTGAGACGCCAGAACGAGGAGCTGGCGCTCGGCTACGTGACCGCGCGCCTGGTCGAGTGCACGTTCATCCTCGTCGGCATCCTCTGCATGCTCGGGATCATCACGTTGCGAAACCAGGTTGCAGGTCTGTCTGAGGGGACCGTCGCGTATACCCTCGCGGCGATCAAGGACTGGACGTTCCTCCTCGGCCCGGGCTGGGTCGTTGGCTGGGGGAACGGGCTGATCCTCGGCTATCTGATGTACCGCTCGGGCCTGGTGCCGCGACAGGCCACGTGGCTCGGGCTCGTCGGCGGACCGCTGGTCATCGTGTCCGGGACGGTCATCATGTTCACCGGCAACCAACCGAGTAGCACGCTGCACGCCCTGCAAGGGATCGTGAGCATCCCCGAGATCGTGTGGGAGCTGTTTCTCGGGGTCTACTGCACGGTCTGGGGTTTCAGACGTGATGCCCCGATCCTTGCCGGGAGCGCCCGATAACGACTCAACCCGAGCCGAATCCGCACACCCCAGATGCCCGTGAACGAGAAACCCGAACCGGGAGCGCTCCATCGGCTGACAGCAACGACGAGCCCGCGGAACGAACCCGGCGCTGAGACTGGTACTCCCAGACAAACCGGTCGCACGATCCGATCCTCTGGGACTCGGTGATCGCGCCAATCGCCGGGACGGGGCGCAGTAGCAGGACCCGGGAAAGGACGCGCTACCCACGCAGCTGACGGCCGCTGCCGGCCCCAGACGGCGCCGGCGCAAACGCTAGGGATCGCGTGCCGGGCTGGCCGCCACGATCCAGATCGTGGCCAAGCGATTAGGGGCTCGCGACTGCGTCGGACGATGCCTTTCCGTCTAGCAATCGTCCGACTCAAAGCCGACGAAGGACACACGCGATGGTCTGCGGTCCGCGGATCGCGCCTCCCGGCCAATCGCGATCCCGCACCCGCGCCAGCCCCGCCAAATAGACGAGTGCAGGGGCAAGAGTCTCGGTCAGGCGAGGAACATCCATGCCTGCACTAGCCATCCCCGCTCATGGAAAGCGGCAGCGGCCATGGGGGCTACTCCGTCGCGGCGAGCTCGTTTGATTCAGCGTTCGAGGAGCACGTTTAGTCGCCGCAGGTCCGCCTCATTGGCTTTCCGCATGGCTCGAGCCATGACTGGAGCCGTGACGGCGGCGAATCCGGAGGGCTCCCCCGTGTTGCGCAGAGTCATCTCAGTTGCGCCGCCTGCCGCGTCCTTCCATGTATAGGTCGTCTCCATCGGAAACGGGCCCTGGGCTGTAGCCATCACGAAGCGAGCGCCAGCTTGGATCTCTCGAATCTCATAGGTGTACGCCAACGTTCGACCCAGGAACTGGGCGCGGAACCGAACCCGGGAACCGACGACGGCCGGCGGCGGCGTCTCCCACTCGACCGCCTTGATGTTCTTGTACCAGGCCGTCGCATTGCTCGGATCGGCGGCAAAGGCAAAGACCTCGCAGCGCGGACGCCTGATATTGACTTCGGTGAGGACGTCAACGGCCATGTTGCCAGTCTGTCACGGCACTCCTGCTTTGGACGAGGACCAGCCGTGGATGGTGCCTCACACGGCCAGCCGCCCAGGCACTCGGCTACACCGCGCCAGCCGTGTCCCAGTATGTCGCCGCTCTCGAGCGCGAGCTCGAATGCGAACTATTGATCCGAGGCCCGTGCGGCGTCCACCCGACCCCGCGGGGCAAGCGCTTCAGGCGCGCGCCGAACGGCTGATCAGCGACGCCCGTCTCGCCGAACTCGCCGTCCGCGAAATCGCGGGACAGCTCGAATCGCTGCGCCTCCGGGCGTTTCCAACCGGCGCGCAGCATCTACTGCCCGAAGCCCTGACGGCTCTGCGGCGCACCCCACCCCCACGTCGAGCTCACCGTCCTGCACTTCGAGCCGCCCGACGGCCTGGCGGGACTGGCCGCAGGCGAGGTCGACGCCGTCCTCACCCACCGCTACCCCGGCGTCACCTGGTCTGCGCCAACCGGCGTCCGGCGGCACCCGATCCGTGCCGACCCGCTCGACCTCCTACACCCGCCAGCCCAACCACTCGCAACCCGGCATCAAGTCGACATCGCCGACCTCCGCCACGAAACGTTCATCTCAGGCGCCCGCGACACCGCAAACCGCATCGCATTGGAGATGACCTGCGCAAAAGCTCACTTCGCGCCCACCGTAGGGGTCGAGACAGCGGGCTACGGCGTTACCGCCGCGCTCGTCGCCAAAGGCTTCGGGATCGCGATCGTCCCACGCCTCGGCTCCCCCCCGACAAGCGAATCGATCACACGAATCGCGATCCGACTCCAAGACAAGCCACTCGAGCGCCACATCGCGCTGGCTGAGCGCGCGGCTGAGCGCGCGGCCATTTTGCTCACCCTCATCCGGCACCTCGCCGATGCGGCCCAAACTCTCGTCGCCGACGATCACCCCTGAAACTCAGCACACCCCGCGCGACCGACTAGAAAGCCATACCACCTCAATCCGCGGCAGGAGAGCCCACCCGGAACACCGCCAGCCGGCGCCTCCCTGCGCCACACTGGACGGCCGAAGCTACGCGCAAGTGGCCGAGAGCAGGGCGCGGAGGAAAGCACCAGAAAGGGCGCGCCACCTATGCAGCGCTGTCGGCAGTTGCTGGCTCAGACGCAGCCGGTTCGAACGCTCGACTCGGTCGCAGGCGATCGCGCACTCAGCCTCACGGTCCAGGTCGTGGCGGTGCGATCGCCAGGCCGAGGCCTCGCCGGGCCGCTCCGATGTCGCCAGGCCGCTCGCGATTCGGCTCTAAAAGGAGCTTGCGCCTAGGGGACGTCTTCGGCCCTTGCCCGCGGGCCGCCGTGCGGGTAGTGTTCGGATTTTCCGAACAATTATGCAAAACGTACGGAAAATACGAACGGCACGCGCGCCGCGGGCGGGGGTCTCCGGCCGAGGGAGGGCCTCGGCACGCGAGCAGGCCATCACGCGGGACGGCCCCGCTGAGACGACCCTTGCGTCAGGTGGTGATCTCGAGCTGGCCGGGGTTTTGGGGCAGCGGCTCCGCCGGCTTCGCACCCATACTGGCAAGACGCTGCGGGCGCAGGCGCGCGAGATCGGGATCGCCCCGTCTTCCCTGTCGGCACTCGAGAACGGACAACGCGGCGTTTCGCTCAAGCGCCTGCAGCTGGTCGCCGATCATTTCGGCCTTCACATCACCGAGCTGCTCGGGGAGCCCGCCCCGTCGGGTTCCGAGGGCGTGGAGATCATCCGCAATTGCGCCGCCGCCGTCTCTGGCGTGCAGCGCGGGTCCGGCGTCTTCTACCAGCTGCTCGGGGATGGGCACGGCCATACGATCCAGCCGTACCTGCTGACGTTCCAGCCTGGGGGCGGATACGACCGCGACATGATTGGCCATATCGGGGAGGAGTTCGCCTACGTCCTGCATGGTCAGGTCGAGCTCCTGATCGAGAACGCGTGTCATGCGCTTAGCCAGGGCGACATGATCCGCTTCCGCGCCGAGGGGCCGCATGCCTTTCGCAACGCCTCGCGTGTCGGGGTGGCGACTGTGATCGGAGCGGCAACGCCGCCGTGGTAGGGCCGGCGCACCTCAACGATGTGCCCACGCCGGCGCTGACGGTCGACCGAGCCCGCGTGCTCACGAACCTCGAGGACATGGCCGCGCGCGCCAGCTCGCTCGGCGTGGCCCTGCGGCCGCACGCCAAGACCCACAAGTCGCCGGTGATCGCGACCCTCCAGCGCGAGCATGGCGCGACGGGGCTGACGGTGGCGACCGTGGCGGAGGCGGAGTGCTTCGCTGCCCACGGTCACGATGATCTGCTGATCACGACCCCGCCGGTGGGGGAGTGGCGCCTCGAGCGCCTGGTCTCCCTGGCGCGCCGGGTTCGGGTCCGGGTCGCCCTCGACGACGCCGAGGTCGTCGACGCCCTGGATCGTGCCTGTCGGCGCGGCGCCGTCGAGATCGGCTTCCTGTGGGAGGTCGACTGTGGAGTGGGTCGCTTCGGTACGCCGCCGGGCCCACCCACGGCCGAGCTGGTCGCTCGTGCCGTGCGCGCGGCGACGCACTGCTCGTTCGACGGTCTGCTCGCGTTCGGCGGTCACGCCTATGCCGCGACCGATCGAGGCCAGATGACCGCGGCCGCCGACGACGAGCGCGACGCGATCGTACAGACCGCGGACGAGCTGCTCGCTCGCGGCGTGGAGGTGAACGTCCGCAGCGTCGGCACCACGCCCACCTCGAGCGTCATGCAGGGGGCTGAGGGGATCACCGAGATCCGCCCCGGCAACTATGTGTTTTACGACGCGACGCAAGTCGCCCTCGGAGTCGTTCCGCTCGAGCGCTGTGCGCTGTCGATCCTGGCGACCGTTGTCTCGCGCCCGGCCGCGGGCCGGCTGATCCTCGACGCCGGGTCCAAGGCCCTCGCCGCCGAGCGTCTCACCACGCTTACCCCGGGTTTCGGGATGATCGAGGGACATCCCGAGCTGAGGGTCGAGCGACTCTACGAGGAGCAGGCGATCGTGCACAGCGACGGGCCGTGCGCCATTCCCGTGGGAGCGCGGGTACGGGTGGTGCCCAATCACGCCTGCGCCGCCGCGAATCTGCACACGCAGTTGCTGGTCGTTGACGGTGAGACGATCGTCGAGTCCTGGGCGGTGGAAGCACGGGGGTGGAGCCCCAGTCGCGGCATTGTCCAACGATCCCGGACCGCCGCGGCGCAGACCTGAGATCAACCAAACGGAGGAGGAGCACAGCCACAGATGGAGCACCAGATCGATCCCAGCCGCATCCACCACGCGTGGGACAGGACGCTCGAACCGACGCTGCGGGTCGCCTCGGGCGACACCGTGCGCTACGACATCTTGATGGCCGGACATGGCCAGGTGCGCGAGGGTGACACCTACGAGCAGAGCAACTTCGACTTCGACACCCTCTATAACCTGCTCGGTCCGCTGTACGTCGAGGGGGCGCGGGCGGGTGACACGCTGCGCATCGAGATCCTCGACCTGACGCCCGGCGAATGGGGATGGTGCGTGCAGCTTCCGGAGCTCGGCACCCTGCCCGACCACTTCCCGGATCCGTATCTGCGTACCTTCGATCTGCGTAGCGGGACGCACGTCGAGTTCGCCCCTGGCGTCAGGATCCCGTTCGCGCCGTTCCTGGGCACGATGGGTAACCACCCCGATGAGCCCGCCACTGCCTCGGCGTTCCCACCCCACAGGGGAGGCGGCAACGTCGATACGCGCCACCTGACCACGGGCTCGACGCTGTGGCTGCCGGTGTGGTGCGAGGGAGGCCTCTTCTCGTGCGGGGATCCGCACGCCATGCAGGGCGACGGCGAGGTGTGCGTCGCCGCGATGGAGTGCGACATGCAGGCCAGCCTGCGCTTCACCGTCGAACAGCGCACCATCCCCGCACCGTACTTCCGCACCGCTGGCGCGCTGACACCCAGCGTGGACGCGGGCGGTCACCACGGCGCGATGGGAATCGCACCCGACCTGATGGAGGGCACCCGTAAGTCAGTGCTGGCGATGATCGACTGGATCGTCACCGAGCACGGGCTGTCCAGACAGGACGCATACATGCTCTGCAGCCTCGCCGGCGACCTTAAGATCCTCGAGGTCGTCGACGCTGGGATGTGGAACGTCGGATTCACCCTGCCGCTTTCAATATTCGCCGACGAAGGAGCCGCAAGTTGAGCGACATCGCCCCCCACCACGATCACCAATCCCAGGAGATCGAGAGTGAGCTGCTGCTTGAGGAGATGGGCTATCAGCCCCAGCTCCAGCGCGGGCTGAACATTCTCGGCAACCTGGCGCTCACGCTGTCGGACATCACCCCGACTGCCTCGCTGCTCGTGGTAGGAACCGCGGTGATCGCGACCGCCGGGACGGGCTCGCTGTGGGCCTACCTGATCGGCGCGTTCATCGCGATCAACGTCGCCCTGTGCATGGGCGAGCTCGGCTCGATGTTTCCGGTTGCGGGGGGACTGTATTCGATCGTTACGCGCGTCCTGGGCCGACCCCTGGGCTTCCTTGCGCTGCTGGACTACATCGGCCAGGCGATCTTCCTGCCGGCGAGCGTCGCGTTCGGGATCGGCACGTACATCAACTCGCTTTACCCCAGCCTGTCGACCAAGTGGATCGCGGCCGCCATGATGATCGTGGTGGCGCTGATCGCGTGCCTGGATGTGCGGTGGAACGCCGTGGGGATCGGCTTCTTCCTCGCACTGGAGATCGTGGTCGTCGTGGTGCTCGCACTGGCGGGCTTCCTGCACGCGCACCAGTCGCTCAGCACGTTCACTCATCCGCATATGGCGGCGGGCACGACCGGGATCGGGCCGGTGGCGACGAGCGCGATTATCGCGGCCTTAGCCGTGGCCCTGTTCTCCGTCAACGGCTACGACAGCGCGATCAACTTCTCCGAGGAGACCGAGGGCTCGGCGTCAAGCGTGGGCAAGGCAGTCGTGCTGGCGGCGTGCATCGGGATCATCTTCGAGATCATCCCGTTCATCGGGGTCAGCCTGGGCGCGGCGAATCTGCCCGCCTTCCTGCACTCCACGACGCCGTTGACTGACGTGGTGCGCTCGTCGTTCGGGCACACCGCGGTGGATATCGTCACCTGGGGCGCGATCCTCGCGATCTTCAACGCGTCGCTGGCGATCACGCTTCAGTTCGCGCGCGTGGTGTACTCCAGCGGCCGTGACAAGGCGTGGCCGCTGCCGATCTCAAACGCCTTGTCCTACGTGCACCCTCGGTTCAGGATGCCGTGGGTAGCGACGATGCTCGTTGGCGTCCTGGGCGCGATCCTGTGCGCCCAGTCGAGCCTGATCAGTGTGGTCACGTTCACCTCGGTGCTGATCATCATCCTGTACGCGCTGATCGCGATCTCGGCGCTGGTCAGCCGTGTGCGCCAGCGCGATCTCGAGCGGCCGTTCCAGATGCCTCTATGGCCGGTTCCCCCGCTGATCGCACTTATCGGCGTGGGGCTCGCGCTCAGCCAGCAAAAGGGCAGTGACCTGATCATCTGCGCGGCGATCTTCACCGGCGGGATCATCTACTACGTCGGCTTCCTGAGGCCGCGCCGAGATCGCTACTGGTCACACCTCACCGTACCCGAGCACGAGCTGTCGATTCCCGGGGAGGCAAACCAATGAAGGTCTTCATCTCGGTAGACATGGAGGGGGTCACCGGCGTCACCGATCCCGAGGACGTGCTTCCGGACGGAGCCGATTACGCCCGCGGGCGCGTGTTCATGACCGGTGATGCCAACGCGGCGATCCTTGGCGCCTACGACGGCGGCGCCACCGAGGTGCTCGTGAACGACTCGCATTGGACGATGCGCAACCTGCTCCTGGAGGACCTTGATCCGCGCGCGCGCCTGATCAAGGGCTTCCAGAAGCCGATGTGCATGGTCCAGGGACTCGACTCCAGCTTTGACGCGGCGGTCTTCGTCGGCTACCACTCATGCGCGGGCACCGAGGGCGGCGTGCTCAATCACACGCTGCTCGGCAAGGAGGTGCAGAACCTGCTGCTCAACGGGGAACCGATCGGCGAGACGCGCTTGAACGCGCTCGTGGCGGGCGAGCTCGGCGTGCCGGTGGCATTCGTCGCGGGCGACGACAAGGTGTGCCAGGAGGCGCGCGCCGTGCTCGGCGACGACCTGCCGACCTACGCCGTCAAGGACGGGCTGGACATGCTGGTTGCCTCGTGCCTGCATCCGGTGCTCACCGGAGAGGGGATCCGGAAGGGCGTGGCAGACGCGCTGCGTGACCTGGCCGGGCGCCGGCCACATGTGTACGACGGCGAGCTGGACTACACGTTCGAGTGGAACTCGACCACGATCGCCTCGATCTGCGAGTGCATTCCTGGCGTCGCCAAGCCGACACCGCGCACGACCAAGTACCGGGCGAGCTCGCCCAGCGAGGCGATGCCGGTGATCGTCGCCCAACTGCTGCTCGCCCTCCAGGTCGGCCAGCAGAAGATCTACAGCTAAGGAGGGCGAAGAGATGAGCGCCGACCGCACCCTCGACCCAGCCACGCAGACGACCACGACGGAGGCCGACGAATGGCCGGTGGTACTAGACGGCGAGCTGATGCGCGCCGGCGAGGCGACGATCCCCGCGAATGACGACGGGCTGATCCGCGGCGACGGGGCATTTGACGCGTTCCCGGTGAGAGATGGCCGTCCGTTCGCGCGGTCGGCGCACCTGGATCGGCTTGAGCGCTCCTGCCAGGCGCTGGTGCTCGAGTGTCCGCGCGCGGAGATCGAGTCGGACATCGACCTGCTGCTCAGTCAGGCGCGGGACGGCGATGCCGCCGTGCGCGTGGTTCTCACGCGCGGCGGTCACCGGCTGTGCCGCCTCGAGTCGCTCGGCGATCCCGAGGAATTGATTAAGCCGGCACGATTGTTGCCGGTGACGTACAACCCGTCGGGGCTGCTCGACGGCGTCAAGACTCTGTCCTACGGGGCCAACATGCTGGCCTCGCGACGGGCCCGGGCGGAGGGCTACGACGAGGCGCTGCTCGTCCGATCCGACGGCGTCGTGCTCGAGGGCCCGACGTGCTCGATCTTCTGGGTGCGAGGCGGCCGACTGCGGACGCCGGCGCTCGAGACCGGCATCCTTGCCTCGATCACGCGACGGCTGCTGCTCGAGAGCCTGTCGGTCGAGGAGGGCAGCTTCGCGCTGCAGGAGGCGGCTGGCGCGAACGAGGCCTTCTTGGCGTCGACCGCGCGGTGGGCCCAGCCCATCGCCGCCATCGGCGAGGTGATCCTGCCCGCGGCTCCGGGACCGCACACGCTGCGGGCGAAGGAGACGATCGAGCAGGCCATGGCCACGAACTCGATCGCCTGACCTCTCGCCATGCGCGTGCGCGACCACGGCATCGCAATCGGCGACGGCACCCCGGGCCCGCTGAACGCGATCACCGATATCGCCGGCGTGCGGGTCGGGCACACCACGCTGATCCAGGGGTCAGGCCCGCTGATGGTGGGGCGCGGCCCGGTCAGGACCGGCGTCACGGTGGTGCTTCCGCCCGACGACATCTGGGATCAGCCCGTGTTCGCCGGCGCGCACCGCCTGAACGGCAACGGCGAGATGACCGGACTCGAGTGGGTCCGGGAGTCGGGGATGCTGACCTCGCCGGTCGCGCTGACCAACACGCACAGCGTCGGCGTGGTCCGCGACGCGCTGCTGGCCGAGATGCTCGTCGGACGAGCGGTCGGACCAAAGACGCCGTGGGCTCTACCCGTGGTGGCCGAGACGTGGGACGGTGTGCTCAACGACCTGAACGGCTTTCACGTGCGCCCCGAGCACGTCCGCGCCGCGTTCAAGGCCGCCGCCGATGGACCGGTGGCCGAAGGGGCGGTCGGCGCCGGCACGGGCATGATCTGCCACGGCTTCAAGGGCGGCATCGGCACCGCGTCGCGCGTGCGCGCCGGCTGCGAAGGCGGGCACACGGTCGGGGTGCTAGTGCTGGCCAACCACGGCCAGCGCCACCGCTTCGCCGTGAACGGCGTGCCCGCAGGGCGGGTGCTCGACGACGTACCGCTCCCGGGCCCCGCCAGCGGCGATGGCCACGCCGACGGTGGCGGTCCGGCCGCTGGCGCGGGAGCGGGCTCGATCATCGTGATCGTCGCCACCGACGCCCCGCTGCTACCGCACCAGTGCACACGTCTTGCGCAACGCGCCGGCCTCGGCGTGGCCCGCGTGGGCGGCCTCGGGGAGCACACCAGCGGCGATCTGTTCCTGTGCTTCGCGACGGGCAACCGCGGCATGACCCCGGGCGAGATCGACGAGAAGTCGCCACACACCTTCCCACTCGCGATGCTCGCAGACGCGCACATCACCGGCCTGTTTGAGGCCGTCGTGGAGGCGACCGAGGAGGCGATCGTCAACGCGATGCTCGGGGCGACCACAACCGAGGGACGCGACGGCATCGTCGCTTACGCACTGACGGGCGAGCGGCTGGTTCGGGCGCTTGCGCAGGCCGAGCGCTAGACCTCCGTAACCGACAGATGCAGGCACCCGAAGCGTGCACCGCCGCTAATCGCGAAACCGATGGACGCCGTCGACCGCGCCGCCCATCGCGGTGCAAAGCGGGCGGCGCGGCCGTGACCATTGGCGCGTGACGTGATCACCCGGGTTGGCGCGAGAAGCTGGCGGCGCTTGCCACAACCGAGCTACGCACTCGACGCGACCAGGGTGCAGGCGCAGCGCGCCGAATCGGAGGTGCGTCGGCGAGTGCTCTCGCCGCCTGCCGGCCGCTGAACGACGATCCCAATAGCGGCAAAGGGCTCGTCCGTCGGCCCTCTGATTCGCCGAACCAGGGCAAAGGCGAAGGTGGGCAGAAACACGCGGTTGCATAGGCGCGCGGCGACGGCCGCGGTCTTGAGTTTGGCGACAACCGCCCTTCGAATAGGCCGCTCGTGCGAACGCATCGGCGTGCTCGCCGACGCCCAAGCGCCCTTTGCTGCTGACGCGATCGCACGTAAGACCTCATCTCATGCGGGCCGTTGCGGGATCGGGCTCTTCTCGTGGTCGGGTCGGAGCGACCTTGGTCCCTCGGGCGCAGACAGGATCCGGTGGCAGCCTTTGAGCTTCTTCCCGCTGCCGCACCAACACAGATCATCTCCCCGGCCTTGCGACGCTGGATCTTCGGGCTTGGGGCAAAAGAGTGCGTGGGCTCGCTCCCTGGCGGTGTGGTCGATGCTGAACCGATCGGCCAGCCGCAAGCGTCGCAAGGCCGGGGTGGACCCTGCGGTTCGGACCGTTGCGGGCTATCGACGTCGCGGCTGCACTGGCAGCGTTCGTCTACTAGAACGCGGTCTCTGCTCAAGGCGTCCCGCCGATGGCGCGTCGTCCTGTCGTGGTCGCGTGGAAACCAGGATGGCCTTCAACCGTGGACGTCGCGTGAAGTTGATCGAGCGTCAGCGAGATCGATCGCGGGAGCCGGCGTAGCCGGCGGTCTTTGCCACGCGACCTGATGCCGCCTCTGGGCACCGGCGCTGCTCGTGGCTGTCGTTGACCACCGAGCGGTGCACCTAGACCTCGAGGTGGAAACCGTGTCCCGAGCTATGGCCCGAACTCCGCAAATCCGACGGAAATTCAGAGCATCTCAGCGAACATAGATGCCCATAGATCCAGGCAAAGGCCCTGCTAATGAGCATCTTTTAATCCCGAAGGTCCTGGGTTCGAGCCCCAGCGGCGGCATCGGTAATCCCGAGACCTGCGTCGGGTTTGCGTTCGCGATGCGTTAGCGAGCGATCGCCAGGCGCCCGCGCAACACCGCCCGCTCGGCGGGCTGCGCGAGGTCATGGTGGGCAGCATCGGTGAGGATGCGGATGACCTCCTCGCGGGGGACCGGACGCCCGTCGGCGCGGCCTCCGAGACCCCAGATCGCGGCCGGCGTTCCGTCGGACTTCCGCAGTGCGACCGCAACCCACCAGGCGAGGTTGAGGCGTTCCCCGGTCCCGCCCGGCGACCGCGGGACGGTCGGGTCGTGGATGACGAGGCGCGCGCCGCCCTCGCGCAGTGCCGACCACGTTGCCGTCCCGGGCTTCGCCGGAGGCAGCGCGGCGCGTAGCCAAATGGTCAAGGCGGCATCGCCCGCGACTTCTGCGGCAACGCGGCGGAGCACACCTTGCTGAACGAGGTCAACGTTCGAGACGTCGGCGACGGTCTCGAGTGCTACTGCGCACAGCATCTCCAACCCCGGCGGCGCGGCGGGCGCCGGGGTGCGACCGAAGGTCATCGTCACGGCTGTGCCACGGCCGTCGGGGCCGGGCGCGATGGTGAGCGCCTGGGCCACGGCGCCCACCATGGCCAGGCCATGGCCGATCCCGGGTGAGTCGTGACGGAGCCAGAGACCGGCCCCCCCGTCGACCACCTCCACGACGAAGCGGTCGCCGTCCGCATGACAGCTGACGCGAACCTGCCCCGGGTCTCGGCCATCGTAAGCGTGGACGACGGCGTTGGTGACGGTCTCCGACACGCCAAGTGCGACGGCCTGGGTCACCTCGGCCGAAGCGCCCGCCATGGAGACGTAATCGGCGGCGCGGCGCCGCAGCTCGCTGACCGCGGACGGCGCGGCATCCAGCACCCATGCAGCACCTGGTCTCAGCGGGAGGTCCACCATGGAAACCTATCCTCCGGACGCCGGAGGCGGGTCGGCGGCGGACCGTATGGTGGAGGGGTGGACCGCACGGATGCCGATTTCACCTATTCGCTGACTGACCGGATCATCCGGCTCAGCCTGGGTGAGCTGCCTGATTTCAGCGGCGCGAAGTTTGACGGGGACTTCTCGCTTGGTCTGGAGCAGGCGCAGCGGCGCAAGCATGACTACGTGGCCGAACAGGTCGGGATCGGCCCGGGGCGACGGCTGCTGGACCTCGGTTGCGGCTGGGGACCGTTACTCGCCTACACCCGAGCCCGCGGCGGGGCCGGCGTCGGAGTGACACTGTCCTCGGCGCAAAGGGCGGCGTGCCGGCGGTATGGGCTTGAGGTGTACCTCGAGGACGCGCGGGAGCTCGACCGCGAACGGTTCGGCACCTTCGACGCGGCGGCGAGCCTGGGGGCCTTCGAGCATTTCTGCTCCCCCGATGACTATCAGGCGGGACGTCAGGAGGAGATCTACCGTGACCTGTTCGCCCGCGTCGCGAGCGTGCTGCCGCCACGGGGACGCTTCTACCTGCAGACAATGGTCTTCGGTCACAACATGATCCCGGCGTCGCGGATCGACATGGATGCGCTCCGGGGCGTGCCGCCGCGAGACTCTGACGAGTGGTACATCGCGCTACTCGGGCGCCAGTTCCCGGGCTCCTGGCTGCCGTTCGGGCAGGAGCAGGTCATCCGGTGCGCCTCCCCGCACTTCCGGCTGGTCTCAAGCGTCAGCGGCCGCCTTGACTACATCGAGACGATCAACCGGTGGAACGCGCGGATCGGCACTCCCAGCGTCAGAAAGACGCTCCTCAAACTCCAGCTGGTGCCGCGCTGGCTCACCAGCGCGGACTTCCGCCTCGCGTTCACCTCCGGTGTGAGCGCCAACCAGGTCTGCTTCGAGCGCGAACTGCTCGACCACTATCGCCTCGTCTTTGAGACCAGCGAGTGAGGTTGGACGGTGGGCTTCGCGCGGTGCCGCGCCGCGACGCGAAGAGCCCTAGGTTCCCAGCCTTGCCACCAGCGCGTGGGGGGTCTTGGCCAGGATCAGAGCCCGGCGCCGAGGACCTCGGCCCGCGCGCCCAGCATGCCGGCGGGTGACCCGAACCGCGGAGGCCGCGGGTGGGACGCTGGGGCGCTCGATCTCGGCCCTGATCGGGGCCAGGAGCACCTCCCCCGCCTGAGCCAGATCCCCGCCGACGACGAGGAGCTCGGGATTGAGAACATTGACGAGCATCGAGGCCGCCCGTCCTACCGCCTCGCCGGCTTCGGCCACCGCCCGGCACGCCGCGCGATCGCCCTCCGCGACCAGCTCCAGCAGGCGCGCAACCGTGATGGGCTGCCCCAGGCTGCGCTCGAGCAGCGCCGCCACGGCAACCGGGCCGGCGACCGCCTCCAGGCAGCCTCGATTGCCGAAGCGACAGATCGGCCCGCTCGGATCGGACAGTACGTGACCGATCTCCCCCGCCACACCGGCGAAGCCCTGATACGGCTGGCCCGACAGGATCAGGCCGGCGCCGATGCCTGCCGAC
>DASXJW010000009.1:0-5779 GCA_036497165.1 Solirubrobacteraceae bacterium | reverse complement strand
GCCGCCGACGAGCGGCTGCTCGCGGCCAAGCGCCGTCGGCCCCACGGCGCCGGGCGCGCCCAGCGCCGCGCCGCGTAGTAGTGCCGCCGCGACGGCGCGGCGCCGGCGCCCTCGCTAGGAGCGGTGTGCTCCAACGCCGTGGTGGCGCAGATGGTCGCCGTGGCCGGCCTCGTCAAAGCGGTGCCGGCCGTGGCGATGAGCGCTCTTGACCGCCAGCACGTTGAAGCCGGAGTCCTCGACGACGAACACATGCGTCCCGTCGGACTTGGTCACGTGCACCTTGTAGGCGGCATTGCTGATCCGGCTGGTGCACTCCCGAGAGCCATGGCAGCGACGGTCGCACAACTGGCCAGCCCTCGTGCGAGCTTGCTGGTCATTTGCGTTCTCTCCGGTTCCGAGCGGCAGCTTATTCTACCGTCATCAGGTGTATTGCCCGTGGCCTGGCCACCGAAACACGCTGCGCCCTGATCGTGGCGAGGTTTAGGGAGCTATGGGCCCGGCGTCTAAGAGAACGCCAACAATTCGGGCACACGGCGGTCACCTACGCCGCGCCGTGCTCGCATACAACACCACGACCCCACTGAAAACGAAGGGAGTCGTGTGTTCTCCAGACGTTCGAAGCTCCGCGCCGCCGGGGCCGTGGTCGCGTCCAGCGCGGTGGCGGCGATCGCGCTGCCCGTCGCCGCCGGCTCGGCCCATGCCGCGAAGCATCGGGACGACGGCCCGGCCGCCCAGCACGAAGGGGACCACGGGGGCCGCGGTGTCATCCGGCACGTCCTGCTGATCTCCGTCGACGGCCTGCATCAGTCGGACCTGCGCTGGTACATCCGCCAGCATCCGGGCTCGACGCTGTCCGCGTTGTCGCAGCGCGGCGCGGAGTATTCCCGCATCCAGACGCCGGTGCCCTCTGACTCCGATCCGGGCATGACCGCGCAGATGACCGGCGGCGACCCGCGCACCACCGGCGTCTATTACGACGTGGAGTACAGCCACGCGCTCCTCGAGGCCGGGACGACGTCCTGCCAGGGCGCGACGCCGGGCGCCGACGTCATCTATGACTCGCCCGACGACGTCGACGTCACCCGGCTCGATGCCGGCCAGGGGCTTTCGGGTCTGCCCGGCAGCATCCTGCAGATGACCCAGACGCCACAGGCCCTGCTCAATCCGGCGACGTTCCCGGTGGATCCGCAGACCTGCCAGCCGATCTCGCCCAGCTCCTACCTGAAGGTCAACACGATCTTCAACGTCGCCCACGACGCCGGCCTGCTCACGGCGTGGTCAGACAAGCATCCGGTCTACACCTCGTTCAACGGCCCGCAGGGCAACGGGATCACGGACTCGTTCGATCCGGAGATCGACAGCACGGCGTTGCAGCCCAACGGCACGCCCTACCCGGGTGACATCTCCTGGACCGGCGACAACGCCGCCACCATGCAATACGACTCCTACAAGGTCCAGGCGGTCCTGAACTGGATCGACGGCTACAACCACAGCCGCACCCAGACGGTGGGCGTGCCGGCGATCTTCGGCATGAACTTCCAGACGGTGTCCACGGCCGAGAAGCTGCCGACCTCCGACGGCCTCACCGGTGGCTATGAGCCGGGAACCAAGATCCCCGGGCCGTTGCTGCAGCGGGCGCTTGACTACGTCGACACGCAGCTGGGCGCGATGGTCTCGGAACTCCGCGCCCAGGGCCTGCTGGACCAGACGGCCATCCTCGTCTCGGCCAAGCACGGGCAGTCCCCACAGGACCCCAATGACCTGACCCGGATCGACGACGGGCCGATCATCGACGGCATCAACGCGGCCTGGAAGGCCGCTCACCCCGGGGCCGGCAACGTGGTGGTCGCCGGTACCGACGACGACGCCGTGATGATGTGGATCAATCCCAAGACCCAGGAGGCCGCCGACTTCGTCCGCACCTACCTGCTGACTCACTCGGCCACCGGGAACACCGTGGACGGCGGCTCGCGGACGCTCAGCCAATCCGGCCTGCGCAGGGTGCTCGCCGGCGCGTCGGCGGCGCGGTACTTCGGCGTCCCGGTCTCCGATCCACGCCACCCCGACATCTGGGGGATCGTCCAGCACGGGGTCGTCTACACGGGCGGCAAGGGCAAGATCGCCGAGCATGGCGGCGCCGACCCTCAGGATCGCGACGTCCCCATCCTCCTCTACGCGCCGCACGCGGTGACGCCCGGGGTGTTCGATCAGCGCTTGGAGACGACGTCGATCGCGCCGACGATCATGCGGCTGCTCGGGCTCGGGCCCGACGCGCTGCAGGCCGTCCGGATCCAGGGCACGCCAGTCCTCCCAGGGGTGCGGTAGCCGACAGGCTTCGCCGGGCGCGCGCCATCGCGCGCCCGGCGAGGACGTCGGCGGCGTAGGCTGACGCCCCCATGGAGCGGTCCGCACCCGTCGACGGCTTCTCACTGGCCTATGAGCGGCACCTGGGCGATGCGCAGGCCGCTCCGGTCATGCTCCTGCACGGCTGGCCGGGGGACCGTGAGGACTGGCGCGAGGTCGTCCCTCGACTGCTCGAGGATGGCGCGGCCGAGGTGATCGTGCCGGACCTCCGCGGCTTCGGCGCGTCCGACAAGCGCGCCGGCGAACCGGCCGAGGCCTATGCCGGCGCGGGCCAGGCCGCGAGCGTGCTCGGCCTCCTGCGTGAGCTCGGCCTCCCTGCGGCGGTCATCGCCGCCTATGACATCGGCAGCCGGATCGCTCAGCAGATGGCGCGCGTGGCGCCCGCTGCCGTGCGCGCGCTCGTGATCGCGCCGCCGCTGCCCGGCGCGGGCTCCCGGGTGCTGTCCGAAGGCGCCGTGCGGGAGTTCTGGTATCAGAGCTTTCATCGCCTGCAACTGGCCGAGCGCCTGCTCGACGGCAGGCCCGATGCCGTGCGGGCCTACCTCGAGCACTTCTGGCAGCACTGGTCGGGCCCGGGTTACACGCCGGACCCGGCGCAGCTTGACCGCCTGGCCGCGGCCTATGGCACATCGGGCGCGTTCACGGCGTCGATCGGCTGGTGCCGCGCGGGCTCAGGTACCGTCGCCCGCAGCCTGGCCGAGCAGACCCCTGCGCCGGAGGACCGGATCGCCGTGCCCACGACCGTGCTGTGGCCCGGCCACGACCCTCTCTTCCCACGCGACTGGAGTGACCGGATCGAGGCCTTCTTCAGTGCCGCGACAGTGAAGTCGCTGCCCGAGGCCGGACACTTCACGCCGCTGGTGGCGCCGGCAGAGTTCGCCGGGGCCATCCTCGCCGCGCTCCAGGACGGCTGATGGCGGCGCCCATCCGCCGCGCCGGCGCCTCGGACGCTGACGCGGTGGCCCGGCTGCTGCGCGACTTCAACGCCGAGTACGACGACCCCGCACCGCCCCAGGAGGAGATGGCCGAGCGCATCAGGGGCCTGCTGGGCCACGGGGACACCGTGATCCTGGTCGCCGGCGACCCGATGTGCGCGGTGTCGGTGATGCGCTTCCGGCCAGGGTTGTGGAGCGCCAAGCTCGAGTGCTACCTGGCCGAGCTCTACGTCGTTCCCGGCCGCCGCCGCCAGGGGATCGGGCAGGCGCTGATGGAGGAATCGATGACGGTGGCGCGCGCCGAGGGCGCCGACACGATGGAGCTGGGCACGGGCGAGGGCGATGTCGCCGCCCGCGCCCTGTACGAGAGCCTCGGATTCACCAGCCACGAACACGGGCCGGGCGGAGTGACAACGCCGAGCCTCTTCTACGAGCGCGAGCTGTAGGCGCTACGCCGCGCCTCCGAGCGCGGTGAGGAACCGGGCGATGACCGGCCCGTTCTCCGGTCCGCCGTTGATCCCTCCGCTGTCGGGCACGACGATGGCGAAGGCGATGTCTCCGTCGTAGCCCATCAGCCAGGCGTCGAGCTTGAGCTTGCCCCCGGTGCCGTATTCGGCGGTTCCGGTCTTCGCGTGCGTACCGGCGGGCAGGCCCGTATTGGCGGCGGTGCCGCTGGCCACCACGTGACCCATCATGAGCCGCAGGTCGTCCGCGACCGCCCCCGGCAGCGGCGTGGGCGCGATGGCGTCGTCGGGCGCGCCGGCGACCAGGCGCGGCGCCCGGACGGAGCCGCTGTCGATCGCCGCCGCCACCGTGGCCATGCCCAACGGCGAGAAGGTCACCCGGCCCTGGCCGATCGCGCTGGCCGCCAGGTCGGCCCGGCCGCGCGGGGCCGGCACGTTGGCGTCAAAGGCGCTCAGTCCGAGGTGGGGGGTGCGCTCCAGGCCGTACAGGGTCGCCACCGCCGGGAAGTCCGCGGGGTGCAGGTTCGCGCCGGCCAGGTCGATGAACGCGGTGTTGCAGGACTCCGTAAAGGCCTGGTCCAGCGTGCTCGCCGGCTGGTCGCCCTCGGCGTTGTGAAACACCTCGCCGTCGACGGTCACGCTGGGCGGGCAGCTTGCCGCCGACGCCGGCGACAGCCCCTTGCGGATGAGCGCGGTCGAGGTCAGGACCTTGAACGTGGACCCCGGCGGGTAGGCGCCCTGCAGGGCCTGGTCGTAGGCCACCGACACCGGGTCTGAGACGGCGGCCAGCACCTGGCCCGTGGAGGCGCGCATCGCCACCATCGCCACGTTCTTGTGCACGCCGGCCAGCGCCGCCTCGGCGGCCCGCTGGATCCGCGGGTCGATGCTGGTGCTCACGGGCGTCCCGGGGTGGCCCGGGAACGCCGCCAGAGTCCGTGACGGGGTTGCACCGGCGCTCTCGACGACGATCCTGGTGGTGGGTGTGCCGGCCAGCCGGCGCTCGGCGGCGTGCTCCAGGCCCGTCTGACCCACCTGGCTGGAGGCGTCATAGGGCGGCCCCAGGGCCTTGAGCTGCTCGGCGGTGATCGCGCCCACGGTGCCGACCAGGTGGGCGGCCAGCTGTGGAGTGATGGCGCCGCGCGACGCTGTCTGCTCAAACTGTGTTCCGGGCACCGTGTACACGTTGCCCGGTCCTGGCTCAGCCTTGAGCTGCTCGAAGCGAGCACGGGTGATCTGGAACACGGGCTCGAAGAACGTGGGGTGCACTTTGGCCTGGGCGAGCGCCGCCTTGACCTGGGCGGCGGGGGCGCCGGCGGACACGAGGTCGGCGCTCACAGCGTGGGCGTTCTTGATCCGGCTCCCCACCACCCCAACGGTGACCAGCGGCTTGGCCGCGGTCAGCGGCGCGCCCCCGGCTCCGGTGATGGCCGCCCGGCGCGGCCACTCCTTGACCGCGGCCAGCCGCTCTGCACCGCTGTGAAGCGCCGGATTGATGGTGGCAGGCGTCCATGCGACCCTCCAGACGCCCTTGCGCTGGACGAGCCGGACGGTGGTGGCGGTGCTCCACGTGCCGGCGTGGGGCAGGACGTAGCGCTCGGTGACGCGGGCCGACGCCTTGGACCCCTTCTGCGTGACGCGCCCGGGGGCAAACGTCGCCGAGGTGACCCCGAGCGCCCCGAACGCCCGCGCATTCGCGGCCGTGAACGTCGACGGAGGGTCGGCGACGAGCCGCCGCATCGACGCCCAGTCGCCGTGGCTCCACGCCGAGAGGAACGGGCGCAGCGTGCTCTGTGGCGTTGAGGAGGAGCCGCCACACGCGCTCAGTAGGACGCCGGCGAGCAGCGCCGCCGCGATCCCCGCGGGCCCCCGCCCCCGGCGCGCATGGCTCAAACGGTGTCGCTCACGGGCCGGCGATCGCGCACCCGCTGAGCATAGTGCGCGCTCCTCGCTTGACATGCCTAATCGGATTAGGTAAATTCCTAATCCGATTAGGAATACGACTCCTGGAGGACACCA
>DASXJW010000008.1:0-20611 GCA_036497165.1 Solirubrobacteraceae bacterium | reverse complement strand
GTTGTCCCACTCCACCCTGTCGGCAATCGAGGTCTGGCCGCGGTACCCATGCACCTGGGCCCACCCCGTGATTCCCGATTTTACGCGGTGACGGTCTTCATAGCGGGCGACGTCGCGGGCGAAGCGCACCACGTACTCGGGACGCTCCGGCCGAGGGCCGACGAGGCTCATGTCGCCGCGCAGCACGTTCCACAGCTGAGGGAGCTCGTCGAGCGAGAGATCGCGCAGCACACGGCCGATCCGCGTGCGTCGATCAAGACCCTCCACGCCGCCGGGCGCCAGGCCGTCGCCGAGCTGGAAGCTCGTCCCCGCGGGCGCCGGGGTCATGGTCCGGAACTTCAGGACGTCGAAGGTGCGCCCGTCGCGACCGACCCGCTGCTGATGAAACAGCACCGGGCCCGGCGAGGTGAGCTTGACCGCCAGCGCGATGACCGCCATCACCGGCGAGAGCGCGAGGAGGCCGAGGGCGGCCAGGCTGCGGTCCAGCGCATGCTTGAGGGCGAACTGCCAGCCCTTGGGGTCGATGGTGTGCAGCGTCAGCAGCGGCAACCCGCCCACGTGATCGAGGGTGGCGCGCTCGTTGATCGACTCGTAGAGCCGAGGGACGAGCGAGACGTCGACGTTGAGCGCCTGGCACTGGCGCACCTTCTCGACGAGCACGTGGTCGGGCTCGGAGGAGAACGAGAGGATCACGTGGCGTGCGCCGGTGGTGGCGATGGCCTCCTCCAGTTCATCGGGCGTGCCCAGGACGGGCACCGTGGGCCCGTCGCGGGGCTGGGAAGGGGGCAGCGGATCGGCGTCGAGGTAGCCGACGGGACGCAGGCCGTAGGACGGCTCGGAAGCGAGGCGATGCGCCAGCTGCGAGCCGATCATCCCCGCGCCGACGATGAGCGTCGGCGTGGCCAGCCGGGCACGTCGGATCGCCTCACGACGGCTGGTCACCAGGAACATCCGTGCGCCGCCGAGGTAGACGACGGAGAACAGCCACAGGCGGGTGGCCAGGGCCACCGGATGGCTACCGCCGAGGATCGAGTCGAGCGAGATCGTGAGCATCGAGGCCAGCGACACCACGCCCAGGACGTTGTTGAAGGTCTCCAGCGCTGAGGCGTGCAGCCGGTCATCGGGGGCCCGGCGCGCGTGGAGCATGCCCAGCACGGCGAGGCCGAATACGAGCGCCACCCAGCTCTCGGAGTTGGCGCGGTCAGCCGTCGGGCCGGCCAGCAGGGACAGCGCGACCGCGGCGGTGAGGACGAGCGAGTCGACAGCCAGGCGCAGGCGCGCCCACCGGCGGGCATCCACGAGCTGCGCCCACAGACGTTCGCGCACCGTGCGCGTGCGTGTGGGTAGCGAGGCGGTTGCGACGCCGCTGGAGGCTGGGAGGTAGTTCATCCGTGCATCGCGACCTGTTAGCCCCTCGGGGTCACGGCTGCGGCCCCTGGACGGCACGCGTGGGAGATCCAGCGCTCCGCCACCCCCTGGCTGCTGGGCGAGACTCGGCCAGTGCCCCGAGATCATAGCCCCAGATCGGTCGGATTGGGAGGCTTCGATCAGGGATTGGTCGGAATACGCAAGCTCCGGGAGGCCTGGCACCGCCGCGTGGGGCTCGGGCGTCATCCTTCATCACCCAGATTCCGGGGGGTTGGGGCGCTTGTCCGGTGAGAAGCCACGCGTCTTTAATCGGTTCTGGGAGGTTTAAGTAGCGCCGTAGAAAGTACTTAAACCCCGTCGGACGGGCCGTTCAAACACTTTCGGCGGCCCGCCGTCACTGGCCGAACGTCGGAGTGCTCCGCCGCGCGGACGGACGAGGACCGAGATCTTTGTCCCCAGGGCCAATGCCCCGTCCCGCAGCCGCTGGGAGACTCCGCGCCATGCTCACTTCACCCAGATCGTCTCGGGTCATGCTTGTGGCCAGCGGCCGCAGCGGTGACGAGGCCGGGCCGGTGCCCGTTCGCCGCTTCCGCCTCGCCCGCGTGCGTGTCACCTCCTCGGTGGCCGCCGGCGCGCCGAGTCTCGCTCGCACCAAGCGCGGCTGACCGGCTGTCCAGAGGCCGTCGGCCGCGGCCCGACGAGTCGGTATCGCCCGCGCTGGCTGCAAAGCCCAGGGTCCCACGGCGCTAGACTCTCCCTCATGAACTCCGACCTGGAGCGGACCCGCTCCCGCCCTCCGATTCTTCGCAAAGCCGTGGCAACCCTCGTGCTGGTAGCGGCGGTCGCGCTCGTGATCCATCTCGTCGTCGGACTGGTCGTCGCGGTCTTCTGGATCGCGGTGGTCGTCGCCGCCGTTGTGGCTGTGCTCTGGGCACTCAAGACGCTCGTCTGGTAGGGGCCGACGATGGCCGGCATGGGCCTGATCGTCATCCTGTTCTTCTTCGGCTTGGCCGGGGGGTTGGTCGGCAGGCTGAAGGGCAGCTCGTTCTTCATCTGGTTCTTGGTCTCGTTCTGCGTGCCCTTCATCGGACTGGCCGCCGCCGTCTGCTACCGCTGGGACCGAGAGGAGCTACGCCGGCAATGCCCGTCGTGCGGACGTGTGATCAAGCTCCACGATGCGGTCTGCATGCGGTGCGGCGAGGAGCTGGAGTTCCCGGAGTACGCCGTGGCCAGCGAGGCGATGAGCTCGCGGTCACGCGGTGCGCCGGCTTCCTAGCGCCGCGCGCCCCTCAGCCCGCGGCGCGCCGGCGCGCGGGACCCGCGAGCTCTGCCTCCTGCTCGACGGCGCGGTCAAGGGCCGCGTGGGTCAGCGCTTGGGCAAAGCACGGACGCAGCGTGTGGTCGCGGACCGGGACCCGCTCCACGCGCACGCCATCGCTCTGCTCCAGCCGCGTGAGCTGACCGGCGCTGGTCAGCTCCTCCTCCAGCGGCTCGCCCTCGGAGAAGAGCAGGAGCGCCCGATGCGGCGAGTCGATCAGCCGTTGCACGACGGCCCCGGTCCGATCCTCCCGCGACCGTGGCGCGCCTGCTGAGCGGCCCGTGAGCCGGCGACGGGGAGCGCCCAGCAGCCAGCGCAGCACGGCCAGGATCCGAGCTGGCGTGACGTTCTGGTGCAGCCGGCGCCATGTCAGCGGCTGGGTGAACGCCCGGCGCAGGTCGCGCGCGGGAGCGAGGCCGCTGTCGTAGACGAGCGCGCGCGGGTTGAGCATCAGGCAGGCCCCGACCCGTGGATCCCCCAGCCCGGCGTGCAGGGACCAGTACGCCCCCCCACACAGGCCGGCCAATACGAAGCGCTGGGCGATCCCGCGGTGCTCGAGGAAGTCCAGGGCCGCGGTGACCTGAGGAATGAGCTCGGGAACGTAGAGCGCGCCGTCCGAGGCATACGGGGTGACGGGGCCGTCGGCGTCTCCGATGCCCTCGACGTCCAGCCGCAGCGACGCGATCCCCTGGGCCGCCCACCGCCGGGCGGCCTCGACCCACATCCGGTTGGGTCCGATGCGCCGGATGGCCCCCGCGTTGAGCATCACCACGCAGAGCCAGGAGTCGCCCTCGTGCGGCGTGGCCAGGATGCCCGACAGGCTCCCGAAGTCCCGGGGGATCTCGATCGGCTCCTCCACGAGCTCTGCGCCCTCGTGCTCGAGCACCGCGAAAGCGGACGTCGCGATCGGCGCGGCCTCCGGGACGCCCGCCGCGGGCGGGCCCCCGCCCAGCCACGAGGCGACTCCGGCCAGCGTCCGGTCGGGCACCTCGGCCTGCTGGGGATGTGAGGTCATGGCCGCGTAGCCGTCCCCCGGGCCCCCCATGACCGCCACGCCCTGGGCCTCCAGCGCGGCGCGTAGCCGGGCGTCGGCGGCGATGCCGTCGCGGTCGAGCAGCAGCGCGCCCCGCGACAGCCCGCGGGGCAGCGTCAGGGAGCTCAGGTCAGTGGCCTCGAGGTCCGCCTGCGTCTGGGCACTCAAAAGAAAGCCCCCGCCCTCGAGCTCGCCGTCTCGCAGGGGCTCCGGGGCCGGCAGCCCCTCCGAGGTCTGCTCCTCCTCGATCCGCGCAAAGGCGCGGAGCTGGCGCACCAGGGCGCGCCCGCGAGCGGGCGTGGCCCACAGGACGAGGCCCTCGATCGGCGCGTCGCCGGCCGCGGCGCGGTAGGCGAGCAGACCTCCCAGCCCGAGCCCGATGACCACGACTCCGGCGCCGCCGGGCTGAGCGCTCATCAGCCGGGCGGCCCGGGCGACAGCCTCCGTCCACGCCGCCACGCGCCCGGGATCCCGCGGGTCCCCGCCGCTGTCGCCACAGCTCGGCAGCGTCAGCCGCAGCGCGGGATGGCCGGCGGCCGCCAGCCGGGACGCCCACTCGCGCAGCACGCGATACGAGCACACCTCCTCCCATCCGAATGGCGGGCAGAAGACAACGGCGGCGCGGCCGCCCCGATCCGCCACGTCGGGCGAAGGCCGGTGCAGGACCGCGTGAACCGGCGTCCCGTCGATGTCGAGGTACAGCGGCGATGGCGAAGGTGGGCTCATGCGTGGTGGGGCCGGCGCGGAGGGCAGGTTACACTCGACCTTCGCCCGCCCATGCGCGGGCGCGATGTCGTACGAGAAACGCGAAAGGAGGCCGGCATGCGTGCAGTTGACGCCCTGATGGAATGTCTCAAAGCGGAGGGTGTGGACGTCGTATTCGGCCTACCGGGCGGCGCCAACCTTCCCACCTACGACGCCTTCTATGACGCGGGCATCCGTCACATCCTGGTGCGCCACGAGGCCGGCGGCGGCCACGCGGCCGAGGGCTACGCCAAGGCCACCGGCAAGGTCGGCGTCGCCCTGGCCACCAGCGGGCCCGGCGCCACCAACCTGGTGACCCCGATCACCGACGCGATGATGGACTCAGTGCCAGTGGTGTTCATCACCGGCCAGGTGCGGACCGAGCTGCTGGGGACCGACGGATTTCAGGAGGCCGACACGATCGGGATCACCATGCCGGTCGTGAAGCACAGCTTCATGATCCAGCACCCGCTGGAGCTGCCGCGCACCATCCACGAGGCGTTCCATCTGGCCCGGACGGGCCGGCCCGGGCCAGTGGTGGTCGACATCCCACAGGACCTCAGCCGCGCCGACATCCCCTATGAGCCCGTCGACGACGTCCACCTGCCCGGCTATCAGCCCACCACCGACGGCAACCAGAAGCAGATCAGGCTGGCCGCCAAGGCGCTGGCCAATGCCCGCCGTCCGGTCATCTACGCCGGCGGTGGGGTGATCGCTGCCAACGCGGCGGCCGAGCTGACCGAGCTGGCCACCGCTGACCGCTTCCCGGTGACGTGCACGGTGATGGGTCTCGGCGCGTTCCCCGGCACCCACGACCAGTGGCTGGGCATGCTGGGCATGCACGGGACCCGGACCGCCAACTACGCCATGGACGAGGCCGACCTGATCGTGGCCATCGGCGCCCGGTTCGACGACCGGATCACCGGCAAGCTGTCGGAATTCGCGCCGCGGGCCAAGTTCATCCACATCGACATCGATCCGGCAGAGATCTCCAAGAACGTTCCGGCCCACATCCCCATCGTCGGTGACGCCAGGAACATCCTGCCCCGCCTGACCGCCGAGTATCGCGCGCTGTCGGCCGATCCGGCGCGGCTGGAGGAGTGGTGGAGCCGGGTCCGGCTGTGGCAGGAGCGTCACCCCCTGGCCTACACCGACTCCACGGACACCGAGATCAAGCCTCAGTACATGATCCAGGCGCTGTATGAGGCGACCGGCGGTGATGCCGTCGTCGTCTCCGACGTTGGCCAGCATCAGATGTGGACGGCGCAGCACTTCCACTTCGCCAAGCCGCGACGCTGGATCAATTCCGGCGGGCTGGGCACCATGGGGTTCGGCCTCCCGGCGGCGATGGGGGCACAGGTGGGCTGCCCGGACCAGACCGTGGTCTGCGTGGCCGGCGACGGCTCGGTGCAGATGAACACGCAGGAGCTGGCCACCTGCGCCGAGGAGAAGATCCCGATCAAGGTGTTCATCATGAACAACGGCTACCTGGGCATGGTCCGCCAGTGGCAGGAGCTGTTCTGGGACAAGCGCTACAGCCAGGTCGACATGGGCCAGTATCCGGACTTCGTCAAGCTGGCCGACGCCTACGGGGCGACCGGCATCCGCCTGACGGACAAGACGACGCTCGTCGCAGACATGCGCGAGGCGATCGCCACCGAGGGTCCGGTCCTGGTCGACGTGCGCGTCACCCGCGAGGAGAACACATACCCGATGATCGCGCCCGGCCAAGCCGCGCGCGACATGGTGGGCTGAAGCGATGAGCCACTTCACGACCGGCCAGGAGGGCTGAAGCCATGGGCGAGCCAGGTACAAAGGAGATCCTGTCGCTTGACCAGTTGGAGGCGGTCACCGGGCTGCGCACCGGGCGCAAGCACATCCTGTCCATCCTGGTCGAGAACAAGCCGGGTGTCCTGACGCGGATCGCCGGGCTGTTCGCGCGCCGCGGCTTCAACATCGACACGCTCGCCGTCGGCCCCACCGACGACGAGGCGGTCAGCCGGATCACGCTCACCCTCGACGGCGCGGTGCATCCGATCGACCAGGTCACCAAGCAGCTGCACAAGCTGGTCAATGTCCTCAAGATCCGCGACCTGGAGCCGGTGGAGACGCTGGCCCGGGAGCTGGCCCTGTTCAAGGTCAACGCCGACGGCTCCTCGCGCGCCGAGGTGATGCAGATCTGCGAGATCTTCCGGGCCAAGGTGGTCGACGTGACCAAGCGCTCGGTCGTCGTGGAGGTCACCGGGACCTGCGACAAGGTCGACGCGTTCGAGGCGCTCGTGCGGCCCTTCGGGCTGATCGAGATGGCGCGTACCGGCGAGATCGCGATCTCGCGCGGGCGCAGCGAGACCTGACCGGCGGCTGACCGGCCGGCGGCCCCGAGCCGCCCGAGGTCGCCCGGCGGTTCAAGCCTCCGTGGCGATGTGCCGAATACAGTTGTGACATGCACGGAGTGGGCGTGGACCTGGTCGAGATCGATGAGGTACGCGACTCGATTCAGGCGTTCGGGGAGCGCTACCTTGGACGCGTGTTCACGCCCGCGGAGCGAAACGAATGCGGCGCGAGTCCCGCCCGGCTGGCGGAGCGATTCGCGGCCAAGGAGGCGATCTTGAAGGCACTTCAGGTGGATGGGGCGGTCCCGTTGGCGGCGATCCACACCCATGCGCGGGGGCGAGGCGACCTGACGGTGCGGCTGGCCGGGGCCGCCGCGGACCTGGCCGTCCGCCGCGGAGTGCGGCGCATCGGCGTGAGCGTCAGCCGGGGTCGTGGACACGCGACCGCCGTAGCCATCACGGAGCCGATCTGATGGCCTTCGGCTACGACAGCGAGATCCGGACGGTGCTGCGCGACCATGCGCGCCTGCCGGTCGACGTCGAGACCCTGGGCGACGATGCGGACCTGTTCGCCGCCGGGATGAGTTCGCACGCCAGCGTCAACGTGATGCTCGCCCTGGAGGACGCCTTCGACATCGAGTTTCCCGACGCGATGCTCAAGCGCAGCTCGTTCGAGAGCATCTCGGCGATCGGCGCCATCCTGTCCGAGCTGCGCGCCGCGGCATGAGCCTCACGGTCGACGCCGATCGCGGCTTCGTCGATCAGATCCGGCGAATCGGCGAGGACGTCGCGGCGGTGCATGCCGACGCGGTCGACCACGATGCCCGCTTCCCGCACGAGGCCGTCGCGGCTCTCCGCGAGGCCGGGGCACTGTCGGCCTTCGTCCCGGTGGCGCTCGGCGGCGCCGGGGTATCGATCGGGGCGATGGCCCGTGCCGGCTATGAGCTCGGGCGGCGCTGCTCATCGACGGCGATGATCTTCGCCATGCATCAGATCCAGGTGGCGACCATCGCGCGCCACCTGGAGGGGGAGTGGTTTCGCAGCTACCTCCGGCGTGTCGCCGCCGAGCAGCGGCTGATCGCCTCGGTGACCTCGGAGGTCGGCACGGGGGGGGACATGGGTCGCTCGATCGCCCCCGTGACCCCGGACGGCGACGGCTTTGCCCTGGAGAAGCAGGCCCCGACCGTCAGCTACGGCGCCCACGCCGATGACCTGTTCACCACCGCGCGCCGCTCGCCGCAGTCCGAGCAGGTCGACCAGGCCCTGGTCCTCCATCACGCCGAGCAGACAGAGCTTTTGCCAACGGGCACCTGGGACACGATCGGCATGCGCGGGACGTGCTCCCCGGGGTTCACCGTCCGGGCCCACTTCGGCTTTGACCAGATCCTGCCGGCGCCGTTCGCCACCGTCATGAACGAGACCCACGTCCCGCTCTCCCACATCCTGTGGTCGCACGTCTGGCTGGGCATCGCCGCCGAGGCCTTCGAGCGCGGCCGGGCGTTCGTGCGGGCCTCGGCACGGCGCAACCCGGGGGCCCCGGTCCCGGCCGCGCACAGCCTGTCGCGGGTGATGAGCGAGCTGACCATGATGCGCGCTGAGGTCGAGTCCGCGCTGGCCGACTACGTGGCCTTCAACGACGACCCCGAGCGGCCCGATCTGGCGACGCTGACCTCGGTCCTGCGCTTCAACAACCTCAAGCTGGCCGCGTCGGAACAGGCGCCACGGGTATGCATGGGGGTGCTCGAGGTGATCGGCATCGCCGCCTACAAGAACGACTCGCCCTACGGAGTGGGGCGCCAGCTGCGCGACGCGCTGTCGGCGCGCTTGATGGTGGCCAACGAGCGGATCCACTCCGTCGATGCCGGACTGCTCATGATCGCCAAGGAGGTGTGACGCGCCGTGCCCTCCGAGGTGCGCCAGGCGTCGGCCGACCAGGCTGAGTTCCTGGCCGCGCTGATCGAGCACGGCCTGCTGCTGGAGTCCGGGGTCCCCGGCGTCTACGGGCACGGGGCGCTGTTCGAGGACGTCCGCAGTCGCCTGGACGAGCGGCTCAGCGCCGAGGCGGCCCTGCGCGGGGCCGAACGGCTGCGCTTTCCCCCGCTGCTGCCCCGCCGTCAGCTGGAATCCAGCGGCTACCTGAGCTCCTTCCCACACCTGGCGGGCAGTGTCTACTCCTTCGACGGCGACGAGCGCCAGGCGGCCGTGCAGAGCGAGCGGGCCGAGCGCCACGACGATTGGAGCGAGTTCCAGCGCGCGACTGAGCTGACGCTCATGCCGGCCGCCTGCTACCCGGTCTATCCCGCCGTCGCGGCCCGGGGCCGGCTCCCGGAGGGCGGAGCGTTCGTCGATGCCGGCGGCGCCTGGGTGTTTCGCCACGAGCCCTCGCACGACCCCGCGCGCCGCCAGATCTTCCACCAGCACGAGCTCGTGCGCATCGGCGAGCCGGAGGTCGTCCTGGAGTGGCGCGACGAATGGTCCCGGCGCGGACTGGAGCTCCTGCGCGCGTTCGGCCTACCGGCCGAGCTGGACGTCGCCAACGACCCGTTCTTCGGGCGCCGCGGGCGGATGCTGGCCCGCAACCAGCAGGCGGAGCGGCTCAAGCTCGAGCTGCTGGTTCAGATCGCCGGCCCCGAGCCCACGGCGTGCGCGTCCTTCAACCACCACCGCGACCATTTCGGGTCCACCTGGGGGATCGAGCTCGCCGACGGGAGCGTGGCCCACACCGCCTGCCTCGGGTTCGGCCACGAGCGGATCGTGCTCGCGCTGCTGCGCACGCACGGATTGGATCCGCGGGCATGGCCCGCCGTGGTCCGCGAACAGCTCTGGCGATGACCGCGTCCCCACGGCACTCGCCGCCGAGCCTTTCCGGCCAGGACCCGGCGACCTACCGCCCTCACGCACTGCATGCCTCGAGCCGCTCCTACCAGGAGACCAACTGCTACGCCGACGTCCTCATCGAGCTGCTGCACGGGTGCGGCTTCGAGCCGCTGGCCGCGTTCGGACATCTGGTGCGGATGGATTTCGAGGGCGATCAGTGGACCTTCTTCAAGCCGCCGCCCGACGATCTCGAGCTGCTCTACGGCGTCGACATCCACGAGATGCAGCCCTACCGGCCGCTGCCGGAGCAGATCGCCGAGCAGATCGCCCAGGGGCGGACGATCATCGTCGAGCTCGACAGCTGGTACCTCCCCGACACGGCGGCCACCAGCTACCGGCGCGAGCACGTCAAGACCTCCGTGGCGGCAGATGCGATCGACCGGGAGGCCGAGGTTCTGCGCTACTTCCACGGCACCGGGCTCTACGAGCTGTGCGGCGAGGACTACCGCGGCGCCTTCCGGCTCGAGCGCTCCGCGGCGGAGGTGCTCCCGCCCTACACCGAGATCGTCCGCTTCGACGCGGCGCAGCCGCTGGTCGGCGAGGACCTGCGGACCGCCGCCCGGAACCTGCTGGCGCGACATCTGGAGCGGCGGCCGCACGCGAACCCCTTCGAGCGGTTCGGCGCGTCTCTGGCCGGCGCCCTGGACGCGCTGCTGCAATCCGGTCTCGAGCACTATCACGCCTATGCCTTCGCCACCGTCCGAATGGCCGGGTCCGGCTTCGAGGTCGCCGCCGACCACGCCGGCTGGCTGCTCGGCGGCGAGGCGGCGGCGGCCCAGCAGGCGATGGGGGAGATCGTGGACGGCTGCAAGGCCCTCTCCTTCCGTCTCGCCCGTCGCCGCGCCTTTGATCCGGCGCCGACCGTCTCGGCCCTGGCGCAGGCATGGGAGCGGGCCATGGCAGCGCTGGAGGCGAGTGTCTCCTAGCGGGGGCACCGGTCCGACGTCCGGGGCGGGTTCGAGACTGACGCGGTGATCGAGCGCCAGGAGCTGAACGAGGGCTGGGAGCTGGCCCGCACCGACCCGGGGCGCCTGATGGCGCCGCGGGGCCTCGACGGCCTGGGATGGGTCACGGCCCGTGTTCCGGGCACCGTCGCGGGCGCGGTCGCGGGGTTGTCGAGCACCGCGGAGATCGACGGCGCTGACTGGTGGTTCCGGCTGGCCTTCGCGGCCGAGCCGGCGGCCGCGGGCGAGCGCGTCGCGCTCGTGCTGGGCGGCCTGGCCACGGTGGCCGAGGTCTACCTCAACGGCGAGCAGGTGCTCGCCTCGCAATCGATGTTCGCCGCGCACGAGCTCGACGTGGGCGGCCGGCTGCGGGGCGCCAACGAGCTGGCCATCTGCTTTCGGGCGCTGGGCCCCCGGCTGCGCGAACGCCGCCGCCCCCGTGCGCGCTGGCGGACGCGGCTGGTCTCGGAGGGCAACCTGCGCTTCTACCGCACGATGCTGCTGGGCCGGGCGCCGGGATTCGCTGCGGGCCCCGCCGTGACCGGCCCATGGCGGCCGGTGACGCTCGAGCGCCGGACGGGACCGGTCCTGGGCGGGGTGCGCCTGCGTGCGCGCCGGGCCGGAGACGACGGGATCCTGGACTGCGCCGGACGCCTGGTGGCGGCACCCGACCGGCCCCTGCCGCACAGGCTGCAGGTGACGGTGAGCGGCGCGGGCGGCGCGGGGACCGCCGTCGCCGCCGAGCTGCCGGTCGAGTCGGGCGTCGTCCGGGGACAGGTGACGGTCGGCGGAGCCGCGCCGTGGTGGCCGCACACCCATGGGCGTCCCGTCCTCTACGACGTGGAGGTGGGCGCCGGCGAGGAGCCGCTGCACCGCGCCCGCATCGGGTTCCGGGAGCTGAGCCGGGACGGCGACCTCGAGGCCGACGGCTTGGCGCTGAGCGTCAACGGGCGGCCGGTGTTCGCCCGCGGGGCGCTGTGGACGCCGTTGGACCTCCGCGCCCCCCACGCGGACGAGGTGCGCCTGCGCCCGGTGCTCGAGCGCGTGGCCGCCGCCGGGATGAACATGCTGCGCATCCCCGGGACCGCGGCCTACGAGTCGCCGGCCTTCTATGACCTGTGCGACGAGCTGGGGATCCTCGTCTGGCAGGACTTCATGTTCGCCAGCCTCGACTACCCCGAGTCCGACGGGCCCTTCATGCAGACGGTGGAGGCGGAGGCCCGGGCGGTCCTTGAGGCCCTGGGCGGCCGTCCGTGCCTGGCGGTGCTGTGCGGTGGCAGCGAGGTGGCCCAGCAGGTGGCCATGCTCGGCCTCGATCCCGGTCTGGCCGAAGGTCCTCTCTACGGCGAGCTTCTGCCACGGCTGGTCGGCGAGGCCGAGGTCGCCGCGCCCTACCTCCCCTCGGCGCCGTGGGGCGGGGAGCTTCCGTTCCGGCCCGACCGCGGGGTGGCCAACTACTACGGCGTGGGGGCCTATCTGCGCCCGCTCGAGGACGCCCGGCGCTCCGAGGTGCGCTTCGCCGCGGAGTGCCTGGCCTTTGCCAACGTGCCCGACGAGGCGGCGCTCGAGGCCCTCGACGCTCCCGGCGGGCTCGCCCTTCATCACCCGGCCTGGAAGGCGGGGGTCCCGCGCGACACCGGCGCCGGGTGGGACTTCGACGATGTCCGCGACCACTACTTCGCCCGTCTGCTGGGGCTCGACCCCGGGGCGGTGCGGGGGGTCGACTTCGAGCGCTACCTCGAGCTCTCGCGCGCGGTCTCCGGCGAGGTCATGGCGGAGGTGATGGGCGAATGGCGGCGGACCGGCTCCCCGTGCCACGGCGGCCTGGTGCTGTCGCTCGCCGACCTCGCGCCGGGGGCGGGCTGGGGGATCCTGGACCATCGCGGGCTGCCCAAGGTGGCCTACCACCACCTGCGGCGCGCGCTGGCGCCGGTGGCGGTGTGGCTGACCGACGAGGGGCTGGGCGGGATCGACGCCCATGTGGCCAATGACCGCGGCGAGCCGCTGGCCGCGCGGCTGAGAATCGCGCTGTACCGCGATGACCGCCTCGTCGACGAGGCGGTGACGCCCATCGACCTGGGCCCGGGCACAACGTTGACGCGCAACGTCGAGACGGTGCTGGGGCGGTTCGTGGACGCGTCGTGGGCCTACCGCTTCGGCCCGCCGGCCCAGGACCTCGTGGCGGCGAGCCTGGAGGCCTGCGGCGGACCCGAGGGCGACGTCCTGCTGTCCCAGGCGTTCCGCTTCCCCGCCGGCCGCCCTCTGCAGCCGCGCAGCGCCCAGGAGCTGGGGCTGTCGGCGGCGATCGAGACGCAAGCGGGTGGGGCGCGGGTGCGCGTGGCCGCCGAGCGCTTTGCCTACGGCGTGCGGCTCTCGGTTTCAGGCCATGTCCCCGCCGACGACGCGTTCGGCGTCGAGCCGGGGCGCTCGCGCGTGGTCGGGCTTGCCGCAGTCGGGGATTCCGTCGCCGAGACGGGCAGCCTGACCGCGCTCAACCTCGCCGGGCGCGTCCGCCTGGCGCCGTCCACCGATCAGCCGGAGGCGGCCTCGGTCTCCAGGCCGCAGACGAGCCGATAGACCGCCTCGACGTCGTCGGCCATGCGCCGCGCGTTGAGGTAGCCCAGTGCGTGATCGCGGGCACGGCGGCCCATGTCCCGCCGCCGTTCGGGCTCATCGATGAGGGCGAGCAGGTTCTGAGCCAGCCGATCGGTGTCCTCCGGCGAGCTGAGCAGGCCGGTGTGACCGTTCTGGACGAACTCGGGCGCGCCGCCGTCCTGCACGGCGACGACGGGCAGGCCCATGGCCATCGCCTCGATGTCGGCCAGCGGACAGGGATCGCCCACGGAGGGCAGCGCGAACACGTCGGCGGCGGCCAGCAGCCGGGGCACGTCGCTGCGGTGGCCGGCCAGCACCACGGCAGACTCGAGCCCCAGCTCGGCGATCAGCCGTTGCAGCTGCGCGGTGAAGGTGACCCCGTCCGCGTCCGCGCCCGCGTCGGCCGGCGGATTCCATTCCGTACCGACGAGGACGAGCCGGGCGCTCGGATGGACGTCGACGACGCGGCGAAAGGCGCGGATGAGGCGGTCCTGGCGCTTCCAGTGCACCAGCTGAGCCACCGAGACGACCAGCGGGTCCCCGGCGGCCAGCCCAAAGGCGTCGCGGACCGGACCGCCGTCGATGTCCGCCGGATCGAGGTGGGCGGCGTCGATTCCGTTCAGCACCGGGAAGATCCGCTCAGAGGGGACGCCGGCGCGCTGAATGCCCCGCCCGGTCCAGCTCGAGACGGCGACGATGGCGTCGGCCCGCGTGACGCCCAGACGCGAGAGCCGTGCCATCCAGTCCCCGTACTGGGAGTGGAAGTGCACGAGATAGGGGACGCGGGCGAGCCGTGCGAGCAGCAGGGCGTAGAAGGCGTTGCGGCTGCCCTCCTCGGCGTGGATGACATCGATGCCGGCGCGGCGGATGTGGCGGGCGATGCCGGCGAGGTCGCGGACCGTCGCCGGCGCGGCGCGGACCGCCTCGGCGAGCAGCTCACCGCGTGGCGCGCCCCCGACGGGCCCGAACTCGGCGGGGATGAGGCGGGCCTCGGGCGCCCGGCGCAGCACATTCATGACCGACCGCCCGGAGGACAGGTACGGCTCGGCCGCCGCCCGCCGGTTGTAGAGGACATGAACCTCGACCCGCTCGGGGCGCAGGCTCCGCCAGAGCGTCGCGTGCACGGAGATGGCCGGCGAGGCGGTGGGTTGCGAGACGATGAACAGGACCCGCAGCCGGTGGCGCATCGCCGCGGGGGAGAAGCGCCGCCGCGGGTCCGGGCCGTCGAGAGCGCGGGGGACGAGCAGAGCGTCGTCGATCTGCTCGCCGTCGCCGGCGGTGGGCGCCTCCATTGCGGCCAAATCTAGACGGTTCATTCGACTACTCTGGACCCGGGATGACGCCGCCTCGCACCGCCCAGGACGTGCCGTGGCTGGATGCGCGCACGGCGGCCCGGCTTGAGCAGCGGGTGGCACGCGCCATCCGGCGCGCGCGGCGCCGGGGCATGGAGATCCTGGTGAGCGTCAGCGCGCTCACCGAGGACCGGTTCCTGGATCCCGCAGCCACCGTGGCGGCCTCGCGGCGCGGTGCTGAGTCCTGGTTCGCACTCGAGCAGCCCGATCGCAACGGACTGGCGATCGCGGGGCTGGGGGCCGTGCTGGCCATCGAGGCCGCCGGCCCCGATCGCTTCACCGCCGTGTCCGAGCGCTGGCGCGAGCTGCGCGCGCACGCGGAGTGCGACCCGCTCGACGGTCCGCCCGGCTCGGGGCTGGCTGCCTTCGGAGGCTTCGCCTTCGCCCCGGGGGGTGGCGGCTCCCCGCCGTGGCAGGGCTACGCGCCGGGCTCGCTGCTCGTGCCCGAGGTGTCACTGGCGCGCCAATCGGAGCAGACCTGGCTGACCGTCAACGCCGAGGTGGCCGCCGACGACGACGCGGACGATGTCATGGGCCGGGTCGCCACGCGGGTGCGCTCGCTGCGAGACGATCCGCTGCCCCTGTTCGATCCCCACCCCACCGGGCGCTACGAGGTGGCCAGCCCGATGCCGCCCGCCCACTACGAGGAGGCGGTGGCGCGCGCGGTCCAGCGGATCCGCTCCGGGGCCTTCGAGAAGGTCGTCCTGGCCCGGGAGGTGGAGGTCCACGCGCCCGCCCGGCACGATCCCGCCGCGGTCTTCGGGCTGTTGCGCGAGGCCTTCCCCAGCTCCTACATCTACGCCGTGGGGCGGGGCGAGGCGACCTTCATCGGCGCCAGTCCCGAGCTGCTCATCCGCCGCCAGGGGCAGCGGGCCACCACCGTGGCGCTCGCCGGATCCGCACGCCGCAGCGCCGATCCCGCCGTCGACGACCACCTCGGCGAGCAGCTCCTGCGCTCCGACAAGGACCGGGAGGAGAACGCGATCGTCGCCCGCCGCATCGCGCGCACGCTGCGGCCCTACGCGGTGTGGGTGACCGCCGCGCCCGAGCCGGTGGTCGTGCGCGTGGCCAACATCCACCATCTGGCGGCGCCGATCCGCGCGCAGCTCGCGGCGCCGATCGACGCGGTCGAGCTGGTGGGGCGGCTGCACCCCACGCCGGCGGTGGGTGCCGAGCCCGACAGCGCGCTGGACGTCATCCCCGCGCTCGAGGGCTTTGACCGCGGCTGGTACGCCGGGCCGGTGGGGTGGACCGATGCCTCCGGCGACGGCGAGTTCCTGGTGGCCCTGCGCTGCGCGCTCCTGCGCGGACCGGTGGCGCGCTGCTATGCCGGGTGCGGGATCGTGCGCGACTCCGACCCTGCCGCCGAGCTTGCCGAGACCGAGGTCAAGCTGCAGGTGATGCTGCCGGTGCTGTCGGGCTGAGGGCCCGCACCGCCGCCAGCCCGGCGTCGGCGAGCCGCCGGTGCAGGGCGAGGTTCTCGGCACGGTCGGTGCGGACCTCGACGATCCCGGGGCGCTCGAGAGCCGTGCTGAGCTCCGCGGCAGTGTGGACCCGGGCGTGGTGTAGGCCGTAGAGCGCGGCCGCCTTGGCGAAGTCCAGGCCGTGGGGAGTGGCGACGTGCTCCTCGAAGGCATCACTCTCGCCGCTCACCGGCAGGAAGTGGAAGATTCCGCCGCCGTCGTTGTTGAGCACGACGATCGTGAGGTCCAGGCCCAGCTGCCTCGCGGCGATGAGGCCACCGATGTCATGGGCGAGGGCGACATCGCCGATGAGCAGGACGACCGGGCCATCGGTGGTGGCGGCGACGCCGAAGGCGGTGGAGACCGTCCCGTCGATGCCGTTGGCGCCCCGGTTGGACAGCACGCGGGGCAGAGGCGTTCGCGCTGGGAAGTACAGCTCGACGTCGCGGATCGGCATCGAGGAGGCGACGAGGAGGGTGGTGTCGGCAGGCAGGATCTCGCCGAGCTGCCGGGCGACGCCGGGCTCGGACAGCCCATCGCCAAGCTCGCGAGTCAGTGCGCTCTGCGCGGCCTGGTCGCCGTCGGTCCACGTCCGCAGCCAGGCGGGGGCGGAGGCGGGGTCGCGCTCGAGCAGACGGAGCGCGGCCACGGGATCGCCCGGGTCCACCTCGCCGACCACCGCGGCGGGATCCTGCCAGGCGGCCTCGGGATCCAGCGCCAGCTGCTCGGCGTCCTGCAGCGACGCCAGCCAGGCGCGCAGCGGCTTGGACGTCGGCAGGTCCCCGACCCGGATGACCAGCTCGGGCGCCACGCGCCGCGAGAACTGTGGGTCGCGCAAGAGCAGGTCATAGGTGGCGATCGCGGTCGGCCCGTGCCGCGCGCCGGAGAGAGGATCGGCGAGCAGCGGGTAGTCCAGGCGCTCCGCGCACCGGGCGGCCGCCTCGGGGATGCCCGCGCCACGCTCGACGCGCCCGGCCACCACCACGCCGCGCGCCGGGGTGGCGCGGCCGTTGCCGGAGGCCACCCACGCCGGGGCCCGGTGGCGCTGCACCCATGGGCGGCCGGCGGCGCGGCCGGGCACCGGGTCTTCGGGCAGTGGTCCATCGAGCACCAGCGGCTCGCGCAGGGGGAAGTTGAGGTGCACCGGCCCGGGCCGCTCGGGGGCGGAGGCGGTCCAGTAGGCGCGGCAGGCGAGCTGCCGGATCCAGCGCAGCGTGCCCGGTGTGGCGCTGTCCACCCCCACCTCGAAGAACCACCTCACCGCATCGCCGTAGAGCTTGACCTGGTCGATGGCCTGGCCGGCGCCCAACTCGCGCAGCTCCGGCGGGCGGTCGGCGGTGAGCACGATGAGCGGCACGCGGGCGTGGGACGCCTCCACCACCGCGGGGAGATAGTTGGCCGCCGCGGTCCCCGAGGTGCAGGTCAGTGCCACCGGCCGCCCGCTCGCCTTGGCGGCGCCGAGCGCGAAGAAGGCGGCGCAGCGCTCGTCCAGGTGTGACGACGTGCGGATCCGCGGCTCCCGGGCGAGGCTGAGCAGGATCGGCGTATTGCGCGAGCCCGGGGAGGTGCAGGCGTGCTCCAGGCCGCAGCGCGCGAGCTCGTCGCAGAAGGCGCGCAGGAGGAGGTAGGTATCGGTTGCGGTCATGATGGGGTGATGGCGCCCGACCTCGTCCTGCTCCATGGCTTCACCAACACGGGGGCGAGCTGGGATCAGGTGGTGGCGGCGCTGCCTGAACGCTACCGGCCGCTGGCGCCCGACATCCGCGGGCACGGCGAGGCGTCCGACGTCCGGCCCGTGACGCTGCCGGCGGTGGTCGCCGATGTGAGCGCCGTCGCCACCCAGCCGTTCACGCTCGCGGGCTACTCGATGGGGGGCCGGCTCGCGTTGCATGCGGGCCTGGCGCTGCCGGGACGGGTGCGGCGCCTGGTGCTGATCGGCGCGAGCCCCGGGCTGGCCGACCCCGCCGCGCGCGCGCAGCGGCGCGTCGCCGACGAGCGGCTGGCCGACGAGGTGGCGCAGATGACGATCGAGGCCTTCGCGGAGCGCTGGGCGCAGACCGCGGTGCTCGCCGACCAGCCCGCGCCCGTCCGGGCGACCGTGCAGGCCGACCGGTTGCGCAACACGCCGGCCGGCCTGGCGGCGGCGCTGCGCGGGCTGGGCACGGGCGCGCTGCCCTCGCTGTGGGAGCGCCTGGGGGAGATCGAGGTGCCGGTGGACCTGGTCGTGGGGGAACGCGACGCCAAGTTCCAGGCGGTGGCAGCGGAGATGGCCGAGGGGTTGCCGGAGGCCCAGGTGCACGTGGTCCCGGGCGCGGGCCACGCGGTCCACCTCGAGGCCCCGGCGGCCGTGGCCGCGGTGATCGCCGGGGGGTGATGGATCTTTGCCGCCACTATGGCGGCAAACATCCATCACCCCGGATACCAGGCGCGGAGGCCCTCCCCGAGTCCGGGAGTCGTCGGGGGCACGATCTCGCCGCGCGCGGGAGGCAGCGGATCAGGGCGGTCGGCGAACAGCCCCAGCGTGGCCAGGCCGCAGGCCCGGTCGGGCCCGATGACAGCGGCGGCGTGCAGCGCCGCGGCGAGGCCCAGCGGACCGTCGAGCGTGGACGCCAGATAGACGCCGTAGCCGGCCGCCCGCGCCCGCGCCGCGACGTCGAGGATGCCGCTGATCCCGCCGCAGCGCGAGATCTTCAGGCAGATGAAGTCGGCCGCCGGCCGGCTCAACGCGTCGGGGTCCCCGGCGGACTCATCCAGCGCCAGCGGCACGTCGGTCAGGGACCGGAGCGCCTGGATGGCGGAGAGACCGCTCACCGGCTCCTCGCACAGCTCGATGCCCACCGGCTCCAGGACGCGCAAGGCGGCCTCGGCCTCGACCGGCAGCCAGGCGCCGTTGGCGTCGATGCGGATGGCGAGATCCGGGCCCCCGAAGGCTCGCACGGCGGCGAGCCGGCCGGCGTCGTCGCCGACGGCCACCTTGACCTTGACGGTGCCGTACCCCTCGGCCCGCGCCATGGCCGCCTCATGGGCGGCGCCGGAGCGGTCGCCCGCCGCGATCGTCCAGTTGACGGCCACCGGCGGGGCCTGTGCGGCCCCGAGCAGCCGCCACACCGGCTCGTGGGTGCGCCGGCCCGCGAGGTCCCAGAGCGCGAGGTCGATCGCGGCCAGCGCCTGGGGCAGCACGGTGGCCTCCGCGCAGCGCGCGAGCACGTCGGCAATCGGCGCCGCGTCGCGGTAGGCGGCGAGCACGGGGGCGCAGGCCTCAAGCGCGGCGCCAACCTCCGCGAGCGACACGCCGTCGTAGGACTCGAGCGGAGCCGCCTCGCCGTAGCCGGTCAGTCCATCGGCCGCCTCCAGGGAGACGAGCAGGAGCGCCCGGTCGGTGACCGTGCCGTGCCCGGCCACGAACGGGACCCTGAGCGGCACCGTCACCTGTGTCAGGGCGAGCTTCACCGGGGCCGGTTCAGCGGCTGAGCAGGAGCCCCGCCGACAACAGCAGGCAGAAGGACAGCTGCAGCATCCCGCTCCGGGCCAGCGCGCCGTTGAGCGACGGGCCGTCGGTACGGCTGCGCACGGTGCGGACGAGGGAGGCAGCCAGCGGCAGCGTCAGCCACGGCAGCAGGAGCCACGCGGTGGTGGGGCCGAACAGCCATGTCACCGGCGCCAGCAGATAGGCCAGGTAGACGATGGCGGCGAACATCACGCGGGTGCGCCGGCGCCCCAGCCTGACCGCCAGGGTGCGCTTGGCGGCGCGCCGGTCGGAGTCGATGTCGCGGATGTTGTTGACGACGAGGATGGCGGCCGCGAGCAGACCGACGGGTACCGCCAGCGCGAACGCCTCCCAGCTGAGCCTCTCCACCTGCACGAAGTAGGACCCGGCCACGGCGACGACCCCGAAGAACAGGAACACGAAGACCTCGCCCAGCCCCTCGTAGCCGTAGGGCCGCGGGCCGCCGGTGTAGGCCACGCCGGCCAGGATGGAGGCCGCACCGACGAGGAGCAGTTCCCAGCCGGCCACGGCGATCAGGTACGCGCCGAAGAGCACCGCCAAGCCGAAACTCACGTAGGTGGCGATGAGCACCTGGCGCGGTGGGACCAGGCCGCCGGCGGTGACGCGGACGGGGCCGAGGCGATCCTCGGCGTCGGCGCCACGGCGGGCGTCTGAGTAGTCGTTGGACAGATTGGTGCCCACCTGGATGAACAGCGCGCTGAGCAGCGCGGCCACGAAGCGAAGGGGGTGAAAGACATGGGCAAAGCCCGCCAGCGCGGTGCCGACCAGCACGGGCGCCACCGCCGCCGGCAGCGTCCGCGGACGCGCCGCCATCAGCCAGATCCGCAAGCCGCTCATCGTCGTCGCCGCGCGCCGCTAGGCCCGGCGCGGGAACTTCGAGAAGTCCGGCCGGCGCTTTTCGAGGTAGGCATCGCGGCCCTCCTGAGCCTCCTCGCTCATGTAGAAGAGGAGGTTGGCGTCGTGGGCCAGCCACTGGATCCCGGCGAGGCCGTCCTCGTCGGCGTTGAAGCTCGCCTTGAGCATCCGCAGCGCAAAGGGGGACATCGCGAGCATCTCCCGGCACCACTGGACGGTCT
>DASXJW010000007.1:0-44587 GCA_036497165.1 Solirubrobacteraceae bacterium | reverse complement strand
GCTCGTGGGCGTCCGGCGGTGTTGGCCCACTAGTGGATCGGAGAGTGCGATGCCTGATGTGATCATGCCGCGCCTGTCTGACTCGATGACCGAGGGAACGATCGTCCGCTGGCTGAGGGCCGACGGCGACGAGGTCAAGCGCGGCGAGGAGATCGTCGAGATCGAGACCGACAAGGCCACGATGGCGTATGAGTCAGACCATGCCGGGACACTGGCGATCCGCGAGCCCGAGGGGGCCGTCGTCGCCGTGGGCGCGGTCATCGCCACCGTGGGAGAGGCCGTCGCAGCACCGGCGGAGCAGGCGGAGCCGGTCGCGGTAGGCGTCGCCGCCGCGGCCGAGGGCGCCCGTCCGGCAGCGGTCCCTCCGAGCGAGCTCCCGGCCAACGGTGCGTCCGGCAACGGCCGCGCGGCCGAGCGCCGGGTCAAGGCGTCGCCGCTGGCGCGGCGGATCGCCCGCGAGCTCGACGTCGAGCTCGCCTCGGTGACCGGATCCGGTCCCCACGGACGGATCATCAAGCGCGATGTCGTCGCGGCCGCCGACGCCGGCGTGCGGCGCGCGGGCGAGGCGGCGATGCTCGCCCCCGCCGCGGTCGCGACCCCCGAGGGCGCCCGGAGGCAGGAGCTCACGCGCACCCAGAGCCTCATCGCGCGCCGGATGACGCAGTCGCGCAGCACCGTGCCCGAGTTCGCTCTCGAGGTGGACGTCGACATGAGCGGCGTCCTGCGGATGCGCTCGGACCTCAAGGCGCTCGCCGATCCCGCGCCCTCGCTCAACGACCTCATCGTCAAGGCGTCCGCGCTCGCGCTGCGGCGCCACCCGCGTGCCAACGGCAGCTTCGCCGAGGATGGCTTCACGCTTCATCCTCGCGTCAACGTCGCGGTGGCCGTCGCCGTCGAGGGATCGCTGCTCACGCCGGTCGTCCGCGACGCCGACACGAAGTCGCTCGGCGCCATCGCTCAGGAGACGCGCGAGCTGGTCGAGCGGGCCCGCGCCGGGCGGATCTCGCCCGCTGAGCTCGACGGGGCGACCTTCACGGTCTCCAACCTGGGTATGTTCGGGATCGACCGCTTCGAGGGGATCATCAACGCGCCGCAGTCGGCGATCCTCTGCGTGGGCGCGGTACGCGACCGGCCGGTGGCGGTCGACGGCGAGGTCGCGATCCGGCCAATCGCAACGCTGACCCTCGCCTGCGATCACCGCATCCTCTACGGCGCGGACGCCGCCGCCTTCCTGGTGGACATCCGGCGCTTCCTGGAGCAGCCCATGGCGATGGTCCTCTAGCCGGTGGCGGTCGAGCCGGACTTCGTCTACGCGATGGATCCGGAGGTCGCCGCGGGCCTCGCCGCCGTGCCGAGCGCCTCGCCGGCCTGGGCTCACCGGCGCGCCGGCCTATGGGCGGCGTCAGGACTCAAGTTCTCCGCCGGAGCACCCGATGAGAAGTGTCAAATCCACCGGGTCGTATCCGAGAGTCACCATGACCACCGCCGAAGCCCGCCGCCAGTATCACGAGTTCATGTCGCGCATGGACGTGGCCTTCGCCTTCGGGCACGGCTGTGCGATGGACGGGTCTCATCCCCGGCTCCGCGCGCTTCGCGCCGAGGCCGACCGGCTGCTGGCGCAATGGCGCGCCGTCCAGGCGGTGGCCGGTGAGCGTCCGCTCAACCCGCCCGGGCGCACCGTCACCGTCGAGTTCTGCGGCAACTGACCTGCCAGCCCCGCCGCGGCGGGGTGGCGTCGGCGGGCGATGATTGAATGGAGGGCGTGATCGACCGCCTGAAGGCCGAGCTGGCCCAGGCCGACGCGGCGCTGACGGCCCACATGGCCTCCTGGGAGTACGCGTTCGCAATGGGCAGCAGCCGCGACGGGGCGAGCGAGCATCCCAAGCATGCCGCCACGCGGGCTCGCACCGAGGAGCTGACCCGCCGCTGCCGGGACCTACGGGCGCTGCTCGCCGAGCACGAACTGGACTGAACCGAGCGCTCACGCGCAGCGGGTAGGATTCCTCCGAGGAGCGATCCCAGGGAGGGAGCAGTGCAGGACGTGAGTCCGACCCAGGCGACGGTGCCCCCGCCGGTGCCCCACCAGCTCTCGGGGACGCGCGGCCGCGTCAGCAAGTTCGTCATCCCCGAGGTGATCTTCGGGATCGGCACGCTGGCGGAGGTGGGCGGAGCGGTGCGGCGCGTGGGCGGCCATCGCCCCATGCTCGTGTCGGATCCCGGCGTCCTCGCCGCCGGCTGGGTCGAGCGCGCCCTGCCGCATCTGGCCGATGTCCGCGTCCGGTCGCGCCTATGGCACGACCTGACTCCGAACCCCAAGGACTTCGAGGTCGAGGCCGCGTTTGAGAGCTACCGCGAGAACGGTTGCGACGCGCTGCTCGCCATCGGGGGCGGGAGCTGCATCGACGTCGCCAAGGCCGTCGCGGTGCTCAGCGGCAACGGCGGCCGGATCCTCGACTACGAGGGCATCGACCGCGCCACCAGTCCCATCCCGCCGATGGTCATGGTGCCGACGACCGGCGGCTCGGGAGCCGATGTCTCGCAGTTCTGCGTCGTCACCGACACCGCCCGCGGGATCAAGGCGACCATCGGCGGCCGGGCGCTGGTGCCGGAGATCTCGGTGACCGACCCCGTCCTCCTGACCACGATGCCGGCGGAGCTGACCGCGCACACGGGCCTGGACGCGCTCAGCCACGCCATCGAGTCCTGTGTCTCGGAGGCCTGTGACTTCCTCAGCAAGGGCCATGCCGTGGCTGCGATCGACGCGCTCTGGCGGCACCTGCCCCGTGCGGTTCAGGATCCCAACGATCTCGATGCGCGCGAGGCGATCGCGCGGGCCAGCCTGCAGGCCGGCCTCGCCTTCAGCAACGCCCTGCTCGGGGCCACCCACGCCATCGCACACCAGATCGGCGGCGCGCTCGACCTTCCGCACGGCCTGCTCAACGCCATCCTCATGCCGCACGTTATGCGCTTCAACGCGCAGACCCACCCCGATCGCTACGTCGACGTCGCCCGCGCGCTCGGCGTCGCCGTCGACGGGCTGGCTCCCGCCGCCGCCGCGGAGGCGGGGATCGAGCGCGTCGAGGCCCTGAGGCGGCGGCTGGAGGTCCCCGCCGGCCTGCGCGCCCTGGGGGTCGACCCGGCCGACTTCGACCGCTTCGCCGTCACCGCGTTGCGCGACGCCTACATCACCACCAATCCCCGGCCCGTCACAGAGGACGATGTCCGCCACATCTGCGTCGCCGCCTACTGACCGCAGCCAGGCGCTCGAGCGTCTCATCGGCGTTCGCTCGTCCAAGCCGAGCTTCTACGCGGCCTGGCGCGAGAACTCCGAGCGGCTGGACCGGTCGATCGAGACCCTGGAGCGCATCTCCACGGCGCTGTGCGCGGCGCCGGCGGGCCCGGGCGCGCTGTGCGACGCGGTCGTCGAGGCCGCCGCCCATCACTTCGACGCCCCTTGGGCCGCGCTCGCCTTCGGCGGCGGCGGCGTCGTGGCACCGGGCCTGGCCGAGCCCGAGCCGCTGCTCGAGCGGGTGGCCGAGCGGGTGCTCGCCGCCCAGGGGCCGGTGCGGCTTGGCCCGGGCGATCTCGGCGACGGCGACGGCGCACCGTGGGATCTCTCCGACGCCGACGGTGGGGTCGTCGCAGTGCCCATGCCCGTCGAGGGGGAGCTCGTCGGGGTGCTGGCGGTGGGCCTGCGGCACGACGCCGTCGTCCGGTCGACGGACATGTCGATCCTGGTCACGCTCGCCAACCATGCCGGCGTGGCCCTGCACAACGCGCGGCTGTTCGCACAGTCAGAGCGGGTGCGCCGCCGCCTGGAGGACGCGGGGCGGCGCCAGCTGCTCAGCCAGGAGCGCAACCGGATCGCGCGCGAACTGCACGACTCGGTCGCCCAGCATCTGCTCACCATCGGGATGAACCTCGAGTGGTGCCGCCGCCACGACACGACCTCCCCGCCGGTGCGCGAGCGGGTGACGGCGGCGAAGTCGCTGGCGCGCTCGGCCGTCGATGACATCCGGGCGGTCATCTTCGAGCTCGCCGGCGACGGAAGCATCGATCTGCGTCGCGCCCTGTGCGAGGTGATCGAGGACGTCGTCGCCGGGACGCGGCTCCGGGTGGGCCTGCGTGCCTACGGCACGCAGGAGCCGCTGCCGGGCGCGGCGCAGCACGCCCTGGTCCAGATCGCCCGCGAGGCCCTGTTCAACGTGGTCCGCCATGCCCATGCCGGTCACGCGTGGCTGACGCTGCGGTGGTCGCCCGAGCGGGTCCGGCTGGGCGTGGCCGACGACGGGGACGGGGACGCGACTCTGCTGCGGCGCCGGCTCGAGGCGTCGAGCCCCGCCGGCGCGCACTTCGGTCTGGCCGGCATCGTCGGGCGCGTGAGCGAGCTGGGTGGCAGCGTGTCGGTGGACCGGCGGCGCGGGGGCGGCATCAGCCTCCGAGTCGAGGTGCCGCTGCGCGAGGGGCGCGATGGCCGCTGAGACGGCGACGGCCGCCGCACGCGTGATGCTCGTCGATGACCACGCGATCGTCCGCCGCGGGCTGCGCTCGATCCTCGAGCTCGAGCCGGATATCGCCGTGGTCGCGGAGGCCGGGGGGCGTGGCGAGGCCCTGCGCGCGCTGGACCGCGTGCAGCCCGATGTCATTTTGCTCGACCTCAAGCTCAGCGCTGACCAGGACGCCGAGGGCCTGGAGCTGTGCAGCGAGATCCTGGACCGGCGCCCGGACTCGCGCGTGGTCATCCTCTCGACATTCCTGGACCAGAACCTCCTCAACCAGTCGCTGCGCCGTGGCGCCAAGGCCTATGTGCTCAAGGAGGTCGACGTGGTGGAGCTGGTCCGGATCATCCGCGCGGTGGCGCACGGGGAGTCGGGCTTCGACAGCCGGAGCGCGGAGCTCATGCGTTCGCTGGTGGCCCACCGGGGAGAGGCCTCCGCACCCGACCTGACCGAGCGCGAGCGCGAGGTCGTGAGCATGCTCGCCCGCGGACTCACCAACCGAGAGATCGGGACCCGGATGTTCGTGAGCGAGAGCACGGCGAAGTTCCACGTCCACAACGTGATGCGCAAGCTGGGCGTCCGCCGCCGTGCCGAGGTGGCCTACGCCGCCGGCAAGTACGGGCTGCCACAGAACTGACCGATCGGCTAGGTGCAAGCGCCCGGATGGCTAGGTGAATCGGTGGCGCTTCGACGGTAGGTTCGGAGGGAGATCCAGCTCATAGACTGAGAGAGAGGGAGACGGGATGGCGGACAACAGAGGCGTGGCCTACATGGGCACGGGGAAGGTGGAGATCCACAACATCGACTTCCCGACGTTCGAGCTCCAGGACGGCCCCGGGGTCAATCCGGCCAATGTGGGCCGGAAGCTGCCCCACGCGGCGATCCTCAAATGCGTGGCCACCAACATCTGCGGGTCGGACCAGCACATGGTCCGCGGACGCACCACAGCGCCCGAGGGGCTCATCCTCGGCCACGAGATCACCGGCGAGGTGGTCGACACCGGGCCGGGGGTCGAGTTCATCAAGGAAGGCGACCTGTGCTCGGTTCCCTTCAACATCGCCTGCGGGCGTTGCCGGATGTGCAAGACCGGCAACACCGGCGTCTGCCTCAACGTCAACCCGGACCGGCCGGGCTCGGCGTACGGCTACGTCGACATGGGTGGCTGGGTCGGCGGCCAGGCCGAGTACGTGCTGGTGCCCTACGCCGACTGGAACCTCCTGAAGTTCCCCGACAAGGATCTGGCGATGGAGAAGATCCTCGACCTGACCATGCTGTCGGACATCTTCCCGACGGGCTACCACGGCGCCTACACCGCCGGGGTGACCTCGGGCTCCACCGTCTACGTCGCCGGGGCCGGGCCGGTGGGCCTGGCCGCCGCGCACTCCGCGCAGCTGCTCGGCGCCGCCGTGGTCATCGTCGGCGATCTCATCCCCGAGCGGCTCGCCCAGGCGCGCAGCTTCGGATGTGAGACGATCGACATCTCCAAGGGCGACCCCAAGGATCAGATCGAGCAGATCCTCGGAGTGCCCGAGGTGGACGCCGCGGTGGACGCCGTCGGCTTCGAGGCCCGGGGCCATGGCGCCGACTCCGAACACGAGTCGCCCGCCACCGTGCTCAACTCGATCATGGACGTCACCCGGGCGGCCGGCAAGCTCGGCATTCCCGGCCTGTACGTGACCGGCGACCCGGGCGCGGTCGACGACGCGGCCAAGGAGGGCGCGCTGTCCATCCGCATCGGCCTGGGCTGGGCGAAGTCCCAGAGCTTCACCACCGGACAGTGCCCGGTGATGCAGTATCACCACGGGCTCATGCAGATGATCCTCCACGACAAGGCCCAGATCGCCAAGGCGGTCAACGCCACGGTGATCAGCCTCGACGAGGCCCCGCAGGGCTACAAGGACTTCGACAGCGGCGACGCAAAGAAGTTCGTGCTCAACCCTCACGGCCTGATCAAGTCCTGAGACCCGTCTGACGGCTCGGCAAAGGCCCCGGGGCCCGGGGCCTTTTGCCTTGCCGTCCTGCTCCTGCCAGACTGACTCGCGCTTGGGTCGCAACCGGGGGTCAGGTCAAACGGGACCGCGCGCATGAACATCGCCACGCCGGGCGCGCCGGCGTCGCTGGTCGAACGCGGCGAGAGCATCGCCACGCTCAACGGGCTGCTGGCCGAGGTCCGCGCGTCCTCCCGTGGCCGGCTGATCATCGTCGCCGGTGAGGCGGGGGTGGGAAAGACGGCGCTGCTGCGCGCCTTCGGTGACGCGCTCGTGGCGCCCGTGCGCCTGCTCTGGGCCGGCTGCGAGCCGCTGCGCACCCCGCGGGCCCTGGGCCCGCTGCTCGACGTCGCCGAGGCTCTCGGCGGCGAGCTCCAGGACCTCGTGACCGGTGCGGCGCAGCCCCATGACGTGGCGCTGGCGCTGGTGCGGCAGCTGCGCGGACGGCGGCCCACGGTGCTGGTGGTCGAGGACGTCAACTGGGCCGACGAGGCCACGCTCGACGTGCTCACGCTGCTCGTGTCGCGGATCGCTGTCGTCCCGGCCCTGGTGCTCGTCACCCATCGCGACGACGAGCCCGAGGCCTCCGTGCAGCTGCGGGCGCTCCTGGCCGAGGTGGGGGGCGCGCGCGGGCGCCTGCGCATCCCTGCCCTGTCACGGGACACGGTCATCGAGCTCGCCCGGCCACTCGGCGTCGACGGAGCCGAGCTGTACCGCCGCACGGGCGGTAACCCATTCTTCGTCGCCGAGGCGCTGGCCTCTCCCGACGAGGAACTCCCCGTCACCGTGCGCGATGCCGTCATGGCTCGCCTGTCGCGAGTGACCGGCCCCGCCCGGCGCCTGCTCGAGGCGGTCGCGGTCATTCCCGGTCCGGTGGACCTCCCGCTGCTCGAGGCGCTGGCCGCCGCCGACGTCGAGCGCCTCGACGAGTGCCTGGCCTCGGGCATGCTCGAGGCGACCGGTCCGCGGGTGCGCTTCCGCCATGAGCTGGCGCGGCGGGCCGTCGAGGAGTCGGCATCGCCGGTCCGCCGCGTGGCGCTTCACCGCAGCGCCCTGGCGCTCCTGGCCGACCGTGGGAGCGACCCGGCGCGGCTCGTCCATCACGCGGAGGCCGGGGGGGACCTCGAGGCGGTCGTGCGCTGGGCGCCGCCGGCCGCCGAGCGGGCCGCGGCCGCTGGAGCCCATCGCGAGGCGGCGGCGCACTACGAGCTCGCCCTCGGCTGCGGCGCGCAGCTGACCCTCGAGCAACGAGTCCCGCTCCTGCACGCCCGAGTACACGAGTGCTGGATGACCGACCAGTTCGACGCCGCCCGCGCGGCTCAGGAGGATCTGCTGGAATGCCGGCGCCGCTTGGGCGATCGTGTCGGGGAGGGCGACGCCCTGCGCATGCTGGCCAGACTGCTGGCCTTCGAGAACGAGCACGAGGAGTCAGGGCGGCTCAGCCTCGCCGCCGTCTCGCTCCTGGAGTCAGAGCCGCCGGGACACGAGCTGGCAATGGCCTACGGCGGCGTCGCCGAGGAGCGGTGGGTCTACCACGACCTGGCGGGCGTGCTCCGCTGGGGGTCGCGCGGGCTGGAGCTGGCCACTCGGCTCGGCGATGCGGAGGCCATGGTCTACGCCCTGGAGAGCATCGGTGCGGCGCAGCTGCAGGTCGGCATGGCGGGCGGGCGGCTCAAGCTCGAGCGCGCGTTGACGGTGGCGAGGGAGCGCGGACTGCACGACCACGCGGGGCGCGTGTACGCACTACTCGTCCGCTGCGACATGCGTCTGCGCCGCCTCGACTGCGCGGTGAAGAACATCGCTGCCGGTCTGGCCTACTGCGAAGAGCGCGGCCTGGACACCTGGCGGCTGTATCTCCACGCCTCGCGCGCCCGCGTGCAGGCGGCGCTGGGCGACTGGGAGGGGGCCACGGCCTCCGCCGCGCTGGCGCTGCGCGATCCGCGCAGCGCGCCCTCGGGCCGCGTTTGGGCGCTGGTCGCGCTGGGGGTGGTCCGCGCGCGCCGCGGCGATCCCGGCGCGGCGGAGTTGCTCCGGGAGGCCCACTCCACGGTCGCCCGGACCGGTCAACTCGAGTGGACGGTCCTCGTCGGGGGCGCACGGGCCGAGCTGGCGTGGCTGGCCGGCGACCATGCCGCCGCGCGCACGGTGAGCGACGAGGCGTTCGCGCTGGCCCTCGCCTGCGACGAACCATGGTCGATTGCCGAGCTCGGCTTCTGGCGCTGGAAGGCGGGCGCGGCCGACGAGCTGCCGCCGGCCGGTCCGGCGGGCGAGCCCTACCGGCTCGCGATGGCGGGCGACTGGGCCGCCGCGGCCGAGCGCTGGCGCGCGCTCGGCTGTCCCTACGAGGCGGCGCTGGCCCTGGCCGGGTCCGACGACGAGGCCGCGCTGCGCGGCGCCCACGACGCGCTTCACGCCATGGGCGCCCGGCCGGCCGCCGCCATCGTCGCCCGCGCGCTGCGCGAGCGTGGGGCCCGGGGCGTCCCCCGAGGCCCGCGGCCACGGACCCGGGCCAACCCGGCGGGGCTCACCGGCCGCGAGCTCGAGGTGCTGGCCCTTCTGGCCGACGGGCTGCGCAACGCCGAGATCGCCCAGCGCCTCGTGGTATCCGAGAAGACCGCCGAGCACCATGTCTCCGCGGTGCTACGCAAGCTCGGCGTGCGATCCCGGGCGGAGGCCGCCGCCGCAGCGGTGCGGCTCAGGTCAGCGCCGCCCTGAGGGCGTCGAGGTCGGGCGCGCCGAACACCACCCGGTTGCGCGTGGCGACGTAGACGAGGTCGAGGTCCACGCCGGCCCTGGCCACCTTGCGTGTCAGGTCGGCGAGCACGCCCGGACGATCCTCGACCTCGATGACCACCACCTCGCGCTCGCGCGTGACCGCGAGCTGTGAGATCGCGAGCGAGTGCCGGGCGGCCTCGGCGTGCTTGACGAGGATGTGCAGCTCGGCCCGCTCACCACCTCCGATGCACGTGGCCGCGGCGATGTTCACCCCCGCGTCGCTGATCGCGGTGGCGACCCGGGCCAGCGCTCCGGGCGTGTTCTCCACGTCGATGACCAAGTCGACTGCCATATGTCCTCCCCGCCAGGTGGCCGCTCGCCGGTGCGCGGACATTCTGCCCGATCGGAGTCGGCGGTTGGGGCACTCTCCCCGGCTTTTAGATGGCGTCGTCGCGCAGCGGCGGGGTGCCCGCGATGAGCGGCGCCAGCGCTTCCGGCCGGGTGAGGCGCGCCGGCGACGGATCCGCGGCGGCGACGGCGGCGATGTTGTCGAGATCGAGCGCGGCGGCCGCGCCTGCGACCACGGTGTTGCCGACCCGTTCGCCGAGCGTCCACACATGGGGATAGGCCTCGGCCAGCCCGGCGGCGACGGCGCGGACATCGCGGGCGGCGCGGTTGTCGACGACGTTGATCAGGGTCAGCGGAGCCACCCGCGCGACGTCGGCGAGGGCCTCGACGGTGATGAGCCGTCGCGGCACCGCCGCTCCGACGAACGCATCGATGACGATCGCGTCCCAGGCGCCGTCGGCCTGGCGGGCGATATGGGCCCGGCCCTCGGCATGGCGGACGCGCAGCCCGGGGGCGCGCCGCAGTCCCATGTGCTCGCGCGCCAGCGCGAGAACGTCGGCGTCCACCTCGCACACCTCCTGGCGGCTGTGCGGGCTCTCGGCGGCCAGCGCGCGCGGCAGCGCGCACGCGCCGCCCCCTACGTGCAGGACCCGGCGGGCCCGCGCGGCCCACAGGACCATGCGGATCCAGCGCAGATAGTCGAACTCCAGATGCGACGGGTCGGCGAGGTCGACATAGGAGGCGTCCATGTCGCCCTGGCGCAGCAACCAGGCCGAGGGACGGCGCGGATCGCGCTCGGCGACCAGATCATCGCGCCGCGTGACTGTCTTGGGGGCAGCGCGGGACACAGCCCGGAGTGTCGCTCATCGACGCCCTCGTGCGGACGCGATCACGTGAGCGAGCGCTGGGCGAGGGCGCCGGCCGCGGCGACGAGGTTGACGGCGACGAACACCATGGTCAGGGCGACCGGGTCATGCACGGCGCCGCCGAGCGCCGCCCCGGCCGACAGCATGAGGGCGGAGATGCTCGCCACCGTGGTCATCACCTGCGCGCGAGCGCCGGGCGGGGCGTGGCGCTGGCGCAGCGCGATCGTCCCGGAGTAGGCGGGTCCCTCGAGGAACCCGGTCAGGCCGATCAGAAGTATCCCGGCCACGAGCGATCCGGCCAGCGGCCACAGCAGCGCGGACAGGCCCAGGATCCCGTACGAGAATCCCACGCGCCGCAGACCCGGCGGCCCGTGCAGGACGAAGGTGCCCAGGATGGATCCGGCGGCCACCGCCGCCCACAGGTAGCCGCTGGTGTGCGCCGGGCTGTGCAGGGTCTGGACGGCATACAGCGGGAAGCCGACGAGCATCAGCCCCCAGCCGAAGGCGGCCAGGCTGCCGCTGAACGCCGTGGCCAGCAGCACGCGCTCGTGGCGCAGCGCGCCCAGCCCGCTGCGCAGCGCGTGGGACACCGTCGAGGCGTGGCCGACCGCGCGCACGTCGAAGGCGGGGTTGGCCGCCACCAGCCCGGCCACGACGACGGTCAGGGCCGCCTGGAGCTCCACCGTCTCGGCGGCGCCGATGATGCCGACGAGGACCCCGGCCAGCACCGGCCCGATGATCACCGATAGGTTGAGGCTGGTGGCCTCGATCGCGCTCGCCTGATCCAGCAGCTCGGTGCCGGCGATCTCGGCCAGGGTGCTGAAGAAGCTGCCCTGGCTGAACGGCCGCGTCAGGCTGTACAGGACGGTGACGGCGGGGACGGTCCAGTTGGGGGCGTGGCCCGCGAGCGCGACCACGCCCAGGAGCCCGACCGCGCTCAGCAGCTGGTCAAACACGATCAGCACGCGCCGGCGGCGGGCGACGTCGAGCCAGGCCCCGAGCACGGGGCCGGTGACGGCGGCGGGCACCACGGCGGCGGCCGCGGTGGCCCCGGCGAGGGGAGCGCTCCCCGTCCGGTCCAGGACCAACAGCACGCCTGCCGTGTTGAACATGAACGAGCTGATGCGCGACAGCCCGACCGTCAGAACGAAGCCGGGGTAGCGGGGTCGGCGCCACAGGCGGGCGAAGGCGCCACGGGTCGTGCCGGGGGAGGTCAGGGCCACCACCTCATCTTGCCGTCCTGGCGCGCGCATGTTCGGAATCGGCGCGCGCGAAGCGATGATGTGGCATCGGACCCGACGAGACGACCGAGCGCGACGAGCCCGTGGCCGCCATCTACCCCACGGCGCTGCCTCAGGTGTACGGCTACCTGCTGCCACGGTGCGGCAGCGTCACTGTGGCTGAGGACCTGACGGCGGAGACGTTCATGGCGGCGCTCGCCGCCGGCCGGCGGCGGCCCGCCCCCCAGGTCAGCGTGGCCTGGCTGATCGGGATCGCGCGGCACAGGCTCGTCGACCACTGGCGCCGGGCCGTCCGCGAGCAGCGAGGCCTGGCCGCCATCGAACGCGAGGGACCGGCCAGCGACGACCCCTGGAGCGAGGTCCTCGACACGCAGGACCTCCACATGGCGCTGTTGCGCCTGTCGCTCCCCCAGCGCACGGCGCTGGTGTTGCGTTACCTCGACGGCCTCCCGGTGCCCGAGGTCGCCGAGCATTTGGAGCGGAGTGGGCATGCCACCGAGACGTTGCTGGTCCGGGCTCGGGCTGCCCTGCGCCGGATCTACCGCGAGGGAGGGCACCATGCCGCGTGATCCGCTCGAGGCGCTGCGTCTGCCGAGCGTGCCCGTCGAGCCCCGGCCGCAGTTCGCCGCGGCGCTGTGGCGCCGCCTGCAGGGCGCCGCCGAACCAGCCGCGCGCCAGGGCGCGACGGTGCGCTACTTCGTGGACGACCTGGACCGTGCCGTCGACTTCTACTGCCGTTCCCTGGGCTTCGAGGAGGAGCTCCGCCCGGCGCCGACGTTCGCGATGCTCTACCGCGGGGACCTGCGGCTCGTGCTGGCCTCGCCGGTGCCCGCCGACCACCACGGTGGGGGGTCGCGCCCGATGCCCGACGGCACGAAGCAGGGTCCCGGGGGATGGAACCGCATCATGCTCGAGGTGTCAGACCTCGCCGGCACGGTGGAGCGGCTGCGGGCCGCCGGCCTGCGCTTGCGCAACGACATCGTCACCGGCGTGGCGCGGACGGTGAAGGCCCACTCCCGCCACCACGAGCGCCAGCCCCGCCACCTCGAGCCATGACGGGATCTGGGCGAGGACGACGATCCCGATCAGCGTCGCCAGCGCCGGCAGCAGCGCCACCATCGTGGCGTAGGTCGCGCGCGGGAGCCGGGCCATGGCCAGTTGGTCGGTGACGTAGGGAATCACGGATGACGTGACGCCGACGCCGACTCCGGCCAGCAGCGCGACGGGGTCCAGGAGCGCGGGCGCGGCCTGGCGGCCTCCGATCGGCGTCACCACGACCACGGCGATGAGCATGGCAGCCGCCAGTCCGTCGATCCCGCCGCAGTCCCGGCGCTTGGCCACCCGGTCGGCGAGCACGATGTAGAGCGCGAAGAGCCCGGCGTTGGCAAAGGCCAAGGCGAAGCCCAGCGCGGCGCCGGCGAGCCGGATGTCCGTGAGCAGGTACACGCCGCTGACGGCCAGGGCCAGTGCCAGCACATTGCGCGGCGAGCGCACGCCCACCGCCGCCAGCGCGATGACCGGTAGGAACTCGATCGCCGACACCGTCCCGAGGGGCAGGCGGCTGATCGCCGAGTAGAAGCACGCGTTCATGAGCGCCAGAACCGCCCCCCAGGCCAGCAGCAGCCTCCGTCCGTCGCGGTCCAGCCGGGCGAAGGCCCGCCATGGCCGCCGCCAGAGGGCGAAGATGATCGCCGCCGAGGCGATCCGCAGCCACGCCACGCCCAGCACCTGGACGCGGGCGAACAGGAGCACGGCGAACGACGGGCCCAGGTAGTGAAAGACGGCGCTGATCAGGAAATAGGCGTGCGGGGGCGCGGCCGTGACCATCCGTCCGGCGCGGGCGCCGGACGCTCCCGGCACCGTGGCGACTCCATCGCCGTCCATATCCACAAGGCTCCGTGCTCTCGGGCGTTGTGTCCATATCAATGCGTAGGTAATGTGCGCGGCATGCCTGAGAATCGAAGGCGAAATGTCCGCAGCGCCGCTGCCTCACTCCTTGACGACGTCAATCTCCGGCTCCTGGCCGAGCTGCAGGCCGACGCGCGGCTGAGCCTGGCGGAGCTGGGGCGCCGGGTGGGCCTGTCGTCGCCCGCAGTGGCCGAGCGCCTCCAGCGCCTCGAGCAGGAGGACGTCATCCGCGGTTACCACGCCGAGATCAACCCGCGCGCGCTGGGCCTCAGCCTGTCAGCGGTCATCCGCATCCGTCCGGCGCCGCGCCAGATCCGGCCGGTCGCGGAGCTCGCCCGGCGCAGGCCCGAGGTCGTGGACTGCCGGCGGATCACCGGCGAGGACTGCTACATCATGACCGCGCACGTTCGCTCCGTCGAGCACCTCGAGGAGGTCATCGACGGCTTCGCCGCCTACGGACAGACGACCACGTCGATCGTCCAATCGGCCCCGGTCCCCGGGCGCGGCATCGCGCTGGAGCTCTCAGGACAGGACTGAGGCCAGCGGCCGCGCAGGTGTGACCGGCGCGGCGGCGAAACTCCTCGCCGTGTCCGAGGCCTGGGTGTATCTGCTGCGCTGCCGCGATGGCTCGCTCTACACCGGCTGGACCGTCGACCTCGAGCGCCGGCTGGCCCGCCATCGCACCGGGGCGGCCAGCCGGTACACCGCCAGCCGCCTTCCCGTGGAGCTCGAGCTGGCCATCCCCATGCCCGACCGCACCGCCGCCCGCCGCGAGGAGGCGCGGATCAAGCGGCTGAGCCGTGCCGAGAAGCTCGCGCTCGTGGCCCCGGCGGATGCGCGCCCGCCGGCCGCCCGCAGCGCATAGACTGCCCGGCATGCGGCGAAACCCGCGCGTATGCGTGATCGGCGCCGGCGTGAGCGGCCTGACGACAGTCAAGGCGCTGGGCGACTGGGGCGTGGAGCACACCTGCTTTGAGGCCAGCGACGAGGTGGGGGGCAACTGGTACTTCCGCAATCCCAACGGGCGCTCGTCGGCTTACCGCTCGCTGCACATCGACACGTCCAAGACGGCGATCAGCTTCCGGGACTTCCCCATGGACGAGCGCTATCCGGACTTCCCTCACCACACGCAGATCCACGGGTTCCTGCGCGAGTACGCGGAGCGCTTCGGACTGCGCGAGCGCATCCGCTTCAACACGGCGGTGAAGCGGGCGAGCCGGCTGCCCGACGGAGGCTGGGACATCGACGGACAGCCCTTCGATGCGCTGCTCGTCTGCAACGGCCACCACTGGGACCCGTCGTACCCGGAGTTTCCCGGTCGCTTCGACGGCCCGACGATCCACTCGCACCACTACATCGACCCCACCGAGCCCCTGGCGCTCGAGGGCAAGCGCGTGCTGGTGGTCGGGATCGGCAACAGCGGCGTCGACATCGTCTCCGAGCTCTCGCGCAAGGGGGTCGCCGAGCGGGTCTTCATCTCCACGCGCAGCGGCGCGTGGGTGATCCCCAAGTACGTCCTGGGCCGCCCGGTCGACACGATCGTCAAGACCAACCCGCGCATCCCGCTCGGGCTCCAGCGCCGTTTTGCCCAGCTCCTGCCTCGCCTCGTATCGGGGCGGATGGAGGACTTCGGCCTGCCGCGGCCCAATCACAGATTCCTCGAGGCCCACCCCACGGTGTCCAGCGAACTGCTGCTGCGGCTCGGCTCCGGCGACGCCGTCGCCAAGCCCGACGTGACCGCGGTGGAGTCCGACCGCGTGCGCTTCGCCGACGGCAGCGTCGAAGAGGTGGACGCGATCATCTATGCCACCGGCTACAGGATCACGTTCCCCTTCTTCGATCCCGCCTTCATCTCCGCGCCCGGGAACCTGCTCCGGCTGTACAAGCGCATGTTCAAGCCCGAGCTCGACGACCTGGCCTTCGTGGGGCTGGGCCAGGCCATCCCCACGATCTTCCCCTTCGCCGAGTGCCAGGCCAAGCTCGTGGGCCGCTGGCTCGGGGGCGACTGGGCGCTGCCGTCCGTGGCCGACATGGAGGCGGAGATCCGCCGCGACGAGCGGCGCTACGTGCGCCACTACGCCTCACGACCTCGCCACACCATGCAGCTCGACTACTACGTCTACGAGCACGACCTGCGCACGCGGGTCATCCCCGAGGGCCAGCGCCGCGCCGCCGCCGCCGGAGGCGCCGCGCGCCGTCAGCCCGTCCCGGCGTGACCGGCGGCGGCTGCTAGAACAGTGAGCATGCCCCAGCAGCCCCGCGGCTCGCGCGGCCCGAGCCGAGCGGCTCGCGCGGCCGGTCGCTCCCTCAAGCACCCGTCCGACCGGACGGAGGCCCCCCGGACCCGCTTTGACGAGTTCGCCGAGCGGGTGTCGTTCCTGGCCAGCTCCACGCTGTTCTTCATCGTCTGCGTGGCGGTGGTCCTGGCGTGGGCCGTCGGGCTCGCGGTGGGCGCAAGCGACCGCTTCGAAGCCGCGACGGCGGGCCTCATGTCGGCCGTGACGCTGATGCTCGTGGCGGTGCTCAAGAACTCCGAGCTGCGCACCGACCGCGCCCTGCACACCAAGCTGGACGCCATCGCCAGTGCGCTGTTGGAGGACCGCCGGGGTCATCAGGGCGATGCCGAGGAGCAGCTGGAGCGCTCCATCGGCGTCCACAACGAGATCTGAGCCGGCCCGGGTCAGGGCACGCTCAGGGCGACGCCGCGCTCGGGCAGGCACAGCCGGCCGGCGATCCCGTTTCCGGCAAACGCGCTGCGCAGGACGTCAGCGCCCTGGGTGAAGTGCTGCCAGCCCTCGAAGTGCAGCGGGACCACGCGGTGCGCGTCCAGGATCTTGGCCGCGTCCGCGGCGTGATCGCTTGACAGGGTGAGGTAGGCGCCGTCGAACTTGTGGGCCAGCTGCACCGCGCCCGCGAACAGGATCGCGACGTCGATATGGCCCACGTGCTCGGCGATGACGCGCACGACGTCCAGAGAGGCGTTGTCGCCCGACACGTAGACGGTCTCCGCCCCCGCCGTGCGCAGCACGAAGCCGATCACGGGGCCCTGGATGTCGTCGGTGCCGTCGGGTCCATGCTGCGCCGGCACCGCGGTCACGGTCACCGGGGTGCCGTTCGGAGCTGCGATCTCGATCGAGGACCACGGCTCCAGCCCGGTGGCGTTGCCGCCCAGGCGCCCGGCGCCCGCCACGGTCGTCAGGACGCGGCCGGCACGGGGCAGGAAGGCTCGCCCCGCGGGGTCCAGGTTGTCCGCATGATGGTCGTGGGAGACCAGCACCACGTCGATCGCCCCAACCGCGTCGGGCTCGATCGCGGGACCGGTGAGCTTGACGAGCCCCGAGTACTCGCCCGGCGGCGAGAAGGCCGGGTCGGTCATCCAGCGCAGCGACCCGTACTCGAACACCGCGGTGGGTCCGCCGACGAGGGTGAAGTCATGCATGGGAGTCTCGCTCCCGGATCGTGCGAAAGAGGACGTGGGGCAGGCCCGCGTGAACGAATTCCCGCTCGTAGACGAGGCCGAGCTTCTCCATCACCCGGCGGGAGGCCCGGTTGTCGACGCGGGTGAAGGCGACGACATTGCTCACGCCGCGCTCCGCCGCGGCCGACAGCGCATGGCGGCCCATCGACGTGCCGACGCCCCGGCCCCAGTAGGCGCGGGCGAGGGCCCAGCCGATCTCCACCTCACCGCGACCCCCGACGATCGAGTGCTTGAGCAGGCAGCGGCCCACGCAGTTCTCGCCATCCCACGCCAGCCAGGCACCGAAGCCATGGGCGCCCCAGTGCGCCACCTGCGCCGGGATGGCCGCTTCGCACTCCGCGAGGGTGAAGGGGCCGGTGACACCCGCGGGACGTAGCCACCTGGCCACCTCGGGGTCGGACAGGAACTGGTGCACGGCCGGCGCGTCGCCCGGTCTCACCGGGCGCAGATCGAGCATCGGGTCAGAAGCTACCAGCGGAGCCATCAGACCGATCCGAGCGCCCGCTGCATCGCGACCGCGGCGCGAGCGGCTCAGCCGGTCGACACGAGCCGATAGCCGGCGCCGCCGTCGCTCGTGTAGTAGAGCCGCTCGTTGGCGGGGGCGGGCGCGCCGATGTAGCCGATCGCCACGCCGTGTGAGGCATCGGTGAAACCCAGGTACTGCCACGCGGTGACCGAGGCGACCCCCGTGACCGGGGCGACATGGCCGCCGGCATCGGTCATCCGCAGCAGGCTGGTGGCGCCGAGGACCGCGGTGGTGCCCGACGCTGCGGCGAACAGCGCCGAGTTGGGGAGTCCGGGCTCGGGGCCGTGGACCGGGTGGAAGTGGGCGCCGGCGTCGGTCGAGCGCCATGTCGCGCTCTCCGTGCCGGTGACGCAGTGGGCCCAGATCACCGGGCGCGACGGCTCCTCGAACTCACACGGCAGGCTCGAGGGCGACGTCTCGCGTGTGAACCGCACCCCGGCGTCGCGGGAGATGGCGAGCTCCCTGCCGCCGCCTGACCCGACCAGCACGTCTGAGCCGTGGGCCCAGAGGCCGGCGAAGGCGCTGCCGGCTGCGGGCAGCGTCGTCCACGTGTCGCTGCCCAGCGCGGAGCGCTCGAGCCGCCCGAGTCCCCTGTGCCCGTAGCGCACGAGGGCGTAGGCGAAGCCGTTGGCGGTCGCCACCTCGGTCACCGCGCCGCCGAGGCGGATCTGATGCCAGTGAGCGCCCCCGTCATGGGTGACCCAGAGCTGCGGGTCCACCGCGAATCCGTCGGCCACGTTGGCAAAGCGCAGCTGAGAGACGTGGCTGGTGCGCGGCGCCGGTGTCCCGACGAAGCTGCGTCCGCCGTCGCTGGTGCGCAGAATTGACGTGCACGGGGGACTGGAGCAGGGCGCGCTGCCGAGCAGCCACCAGGTGCTCGGGCCGGTCGCGGTGAACGACTCGGGTCCGAACCCCGGCGGCACCGGGCCCACGGGCGCGGTGACGTGGCGCGGCGCGGTGGCCCCGGCAGGGGCGTGGCTGCTGAGCGCCGGCTTGGTCGACGTCAGCGGCGCGGTGCGGCGCGCGGGTCGGGTGCGCCGGTGCGCCGTGGTGGTGGACGCACGCTCGGCGGGGCCGTGGTGGGCCCCCAGCCCGAGGCTGAGCAGCCCGACGACCACCACGACTGCCACCAGCAGCGCGGAACCGAGGACGAGGGCTTCGCGCCGGCGCTGACGGCCCGGCCCGCCCGGTCCGCTCGCCCCGCCTCCGCCGCGTCCCCCCGAGCGGGCAGGGGGTGTGCCAGCGTCCTCTGCGGCGTCGTGGCGCTGGGGCGAGCGCACGGGCGTGGGGCGGCTGGTGCGGTCCACACCGTGCGCGGTCCGCTCCGCCAGCTGGCGCTCGACGGTGTCGAAGTAGTCGGGCATGGTCAGTCGCGTCCCCACCGCCGGCGGATACGGGACAGCCCGCGGCTGACCCGCTTGCGCACGACCATCTCCGAGCAGCTCAGCTCACCGGCGATGTCCCGGTAGCTGCGCTCGTGCACCACGCGCGAGAGCACGGCGCGCCGCTCGTCGTCGGGCAGCTCGTTCACCAGCGCGCTCAGCGGGCCCGCCGCGTCGTCGGCCATGGCCACCACCCGCTCGAGGTCGGCGTCCTGCAGCGCCACCGGCTCGAGGCCCAGCCGCAGGCGCGCCTTGGCTTCGATGCGTCCGCGGCGCAGGCTCATCAGCAGCTTGTTACGCGCGATCCCTATCACCCACGGCGTCGCCGTGAGGCCGTGATCGAGGTAGCGGTGGGCCGTGAGCAGCACGGCGGCGAACACCTCGGCGGCCAGATCGGCGGCGAGCTCCGGGTCGTGCGTCTCGCGCAGGAGATAGGCCAGGGTCATCGGGAGATGGCGGCGATAGAACACGGTGAAGGCGTCGGCGTTGCGGGTGGCGATCGCCCCGAGCAGCTCGTCGTCGGTCGCGTGTGTCAGGTCCATGCGTTCAACCAGCACGTCTTTGTATTGCCCGGGCGGGGGAGACTGTGACCGCCGGGCCGCCGCTCGCAATCACTCTTGCGGCGTGCCGTCACGGCGCGTGGGAGATGAGCTCCATGAGGCTGCTGCCATCCGGATCGCGGAAGCACAGGTCGCTGTTGCCGGCGGTCACGTGGACGACGCAGTGATCGAGCTTGGTCCGGGGGGCGACCATGGCCAATACGCTAAACCAGCCCCCCGCCAGGACGGACACAAGCTCGTCGGGTGGGTCGGCGCCCCGACGACACACAAGACGACGTGCTGCCCACCCATGACCGACGCGAGCTGGCCGCGATCTTCTGCGGCGGGATCGTCGGCGCGCTCGCCCGCACCGGCCTGGCGCAGGCCTTCCCCGACAGTGCGCACGGCTGGCCATGGGCGATCTTCGCCGTCAACGTGTTGGGTGCCTTTCTGCTGGGGTATTTCGTAACCCGGCTCGCCGAGCGGCTGCCCACGTCGGCTTACAAACGCCCATTCCTCGGCACCGGGCTGTGCGGCGCGCTCACCACGTTCTCCACCGTCCAGCTCGAGCTCTACAAGATGGTGCAGGCCCACGAGTGGAGCCTGGCCCTTGGTTATGCGGTGGCCACCCTGACGGCGAGCTTTGCCGCCGTCGCCCTGGCCACCGCGCTTGTCCGGCGGGTGCGTACGGTCCTGTGACGGCGGGAGTCTGGACGCTGGTGGCGCTGCTCGGCGGCACGGGGTCGATCGCCCGCTTCCTCGTCGACGGGCTCGTCGGCGAGCGCGCCGGCGGGCAGTTCCCGTGGGGGACGTTCGTCGTCAACATCTCGGGCTCGGCCCTGCTCGGCGGCGTGGCCGGCGCCGCCCTCACCGGGAATGCGCTCACTCTTGCGGGGACGGCGACTCTGGGCTCCTACACGACCCTGTCGACCTGGATGCTGGAGAGCCATCGCCTCGGCCAGGACGATCAGCTCCTCATCGGCCTGGCTAATCTGCTCGGGTCGCTCGTCATCGGCTTTGCCGCGCTGGCCGCCGGCCACGCCGTGGGGGCCGCGCTGTGAACGAGGACTGCCTGAAGCTGACGGCGTACTTCGCCGAGCGCGATCGCTCCGAGGGGAGCTTCCTGGGCGCTGCGCTGCTGTCGGTGTGCGAGCGCCACGGTCTGGCCACCAGCGTCCTGCTGCGCGGGGTGGAGGGGTTCGGTCGCCATCAGGTGCTGCAGACCGACCGGCTGCTCAGCCTGTCCGAGGACCTGCCGATGGTCTTGGCCGCCGTGGACTCGCGCGCTCGCATCGAAGCGGCCCTGCCCGAGATCGGGGCAGCCGCCGAGCATGGCCTGCTCACGCTGGAGCGGGCCCGGCTGCTGACGGGCCGCATCGGCCCCGTGGCCCTCCCCGAGGAGCTGCACGAGGCCTCGAAGCTGACCGTGTACTGCGGCCGGCACGAGCGGGCCGGCCGCACCCCCGCGTTCGTTGCGATCGTCGAGTTGCTGCGCCGCCACGGTTTGCTCAGCGCCACCGTGCTCCTCGGCGTCGACGGGACGGCGCACGGAGCGCGCGAGCGAGCACGCTTTCTCGCCGCCAACGCGCGTGTCCCCCTCATGATCATCGCCGTCGGCTCCGGCGCGCAGCTGAGTCCGGTGCTGCCCGAGATCGCCGGGCTGCTGGACCGGCCGCTGCTGACGCTGGAGCGCGTCCGCATCTGCAAGGCCGACGGCCGGCGCCTGGCCGCCCCCCACGCCGCCGCGGGGATCGACGACGCCGGGCTGCGGACCTGGGTCAAGCTGATGGTGCACGCCGACCACGACACGCGGCACGCCGGACGGCCGCTGTTCGTGGAGATCGTCCGCCGGCTACGGGCGGCCCGGGCCGGAGGCGCCACCGTCCTGCAGGGGATCTGGGGCTACCACGGGGACCGGCCGCCGGGCGGCGACCGACTGCTCTCGCTGCGCCGTCACGTGCCGGCCACGACGATCGTCGTCGACACGCCGGAGCGCATCGGTGACTGGTTCGCCATCATCGACGAGGTCACCGACCAGGGCGGCGTGGTCACCAGCGAACTGGTTCCGGCCTTCCACGCGCGCGGCGCCTGGGGTGAGACGGGCGGCCTGGCCCTGGCCAGACGGACGGGTCCAGGGTCGGACGGGCCCAACCCCGCCGCCCCCGCGTAGAGCGGTCAGGGCTGGCGAAACGCGCGGCGGTAGGCGGTGGGGGTCGTCGCCACCCGGCGTCCGAAGTGGGTGCGCAGGGAGGTCGCGGAGCCAAAGCCGGTGCGCGAGGCGACGTGTTCCACGGGCAGGTCGGTGGTCTCGAGCAGGCTCTGGGCGGCGCGGGTGCGCTGGTCCAGCACCCACTGGGCCGGCGTGGTGCCGGTCTCCTGGCGGAAGCGCCGGGCGAAGCTGCGCGGCGACATGCACGCCCGGCGCGCCAGCGTCACCACGTCCAGGCGCTGCTCCAGGCGCCCCAGCGCCCACGCTCGCGTCGCCTCCAGCGAGCCCTCGGGGTGGATCGCGTCGCCCATGGGGCGGTGCAGGAACTGCGCCTGACCGCCGTCGCGGTGCGGCGCCACCACGGTGCGGCGGGCGATGTGCGCGGCCAGCGCGGCGCCGTGGTCGCGGCGGATGACGTGCAGGCACAGGTCCAGTCCCGCGGCCACGCCCGCGCTGGTGAGCACGCGGCCCTCGTCCACATAGAGCACGGACGGGTCCACGGTCACCCGCGGGTAGCGGGCGGCCAGCCGCGCGGTCGAGTCCCAGTGGGTGGTGGCACGGCGGCCGTCCAGCACGCCCGCCTCGGCCAGGACGAAGGCGCCGGTGCAGATCGACATCACCCGGGCGCCGCCGCGGTGGGCGGCGGCCACAGCGGCCGCCGCCGCCGCGAAGCCCTTGGGCTCCGTGTCGGGCTCGATCCCGGCCACCACCACCGTGTCGGCACGCCTCAGCGCCTCGAGCCCATCCCGCGCCAGCACTTCGAGGCCGGTGGAGCTGCGCACCGGGCCGGGGCTGACTGCGGCCAGGGCGAAGGAGTAGTGCGGCGCGCCGCAGTGGCCGAACAGATGGGTCGGCGCGGCGAGGTCCAGCAGGACGACCCCCTCGAGGGCCAGCGCGACGACCCGATGAGGACGGGACCCGGCCCGGTCCGCGCTCTCCGGGGCTGACAGGGTGGCGGGAGGTGGCACGAATCTTACGATACCTGGCATTTCTGCCACTTGCCAGCGGGGCGCCCGCGTCGCACGATTAACGCCATGTCCGAGAACTCCTCCCTTCCTCTCACCGAGATCGTCGTGTTCGACGGGTTCGACGATCTCGACGCCGTCGGCCCGCTTGAGATCCTGGTCGCCGCCGGCTTCCCGGCGCACCTGGTCCGCCCTGCTGCGCACCGCCAGGCCGTGCGCTCCGCTCACGGCCTTGCGCTCGAGGTCAGCGACGCGCTGGGCCAGGCTCCCGGCCTCGTCGTCGTTCCCGGCGGTGGCTGGCTGGACGGCCGGTCCGGCGTCCGCGACCAGTGCGATGGGCCGCTGCCGGCCGCCCTGGCCGCGCTGCACGACGCCGGCGCCGTGATCGCCTCGGTGTGCACGGGTGCGATGCTGCTGGCGCGGGCGGGCCTCGTCGCGGGACGACCCGCGGTGACCAACCGCCACGCGCTGGACGACCTGGCCGCCGCGGGCGCCGATGTCCGCCGTGACGCGCGCGTGGTGGACGACGGAAGCATCGTCACCGCGGGGGGGCCGGCGGCCGGCATCGACCTGGGCATCCGGCTGGTCGCCCGCTTCGCGGGCGAGGATGCAGGCCGGGCGGCCGCCGCGCGCCTGGAGCACACGCCGGTGGGTCCAGTGCTGGTGGGCGTCGGGGCGGCGTGACGCGCGAGGGCGGGCCGCCTCGATCGCCGGGGCGTTTCGTGATTGCCTGTCCCCTGCGCGCCACCCTGTCCGTCTGAGAGAGGACAAGCCAACACTCCGAACGGAGGCCCTCATGAAGTACGCCCTGCTCATCCACACCAAGCCCGGCTCCGTCGATCACTTCACCAACGGCGAGCTGGAGGCCATGTCAAAGGAGTACTTCGCCCTGCGCGATGTGCCGGGGTGCGTGGAGGGCGGCCATCTTCAGGACGTCGCCACCGCCACCACCGTGCGCGTCGATGACGGGCGCACGCTCACCACCGACGGTCCGTTCGCCGAGACCAAGGAGGTCTTCGCCGGGTACTACGTCTTCGAACTGGACGACCTCGACGCCGCCATCGAGATCGCGGCGCGAGTCCCGGCGGCGCGGCTGGGCGGCTCCGTCGAGGTCCGGCCGCTCGTGGAGGCCTAGTGTCGTGAGTCGCTAATTCGGTGGCAGCCTCGCGGCGGCTGGACACGCCTGACGGGAGGCGACGACCACGCCGGACCACCAGTACGACTTAGGTCGTCGCCCCCCGCCAGCCACGCCCAGCCACTCCCGAGACTCACGAATTAACAACTCAAGACACTAGACCTGGCATCCCGCGGTGCTCGACAGCGTCTTCCGCCAGCAGTGGGGCCGGGTAGTGGCGTCACTGGTCGGCTTCCTCGGCGACTTCGAGCTCGCCGAGGACGCCGCCCAGGAGGCGTTCGCCGTCGCCGCCGAGAAGTGGCCGGAGCAGGGCGAGCCCGAGAACCCCGTCGCCTGGCTCATCACCACCGCCCGTCGCCGGGCGATCGACCGCATCCGGCGCGAGCGGACCCTGGCGGCCAAGACGCTCCTACTCGATCGCAGCGAGGCCGTGGAGGATGACGTGAGCGCATTCGGAGAGGACGAGATCGGCGACGAGCGGCTCGAGCTGCTCTTCACCTGCTGTCACCCGGCCCTGTCGTCCGAGGCGCAGGTGGCCCTCACGCTGCGGACGCTCGGGGGCCTGACCAACGACGAGATCGCCCGCGCGTTCCTGGTTACGCCGGAGACGATGAAGCGCCGCCTGTCGCGCGCGCGCACGAAGATCAAGCTGGCCGGGATCCCGTTCAGCGTGCCGCCCGCCCCGGTGCTGCCCGAGCGTCTCGGCGCGGTCCTGGCGGTGATCTATCTCATCTTCAACGAGGGATACGGCGGCCGCATCGACCTCGCCGCCGAGGCGATCGCGCTGGGCGTGGTCCTGGCCGAGCTGATGCCCGACGAGGCCGAGGTGCATGGGCTGCTTGCCCTCATGCGCCTGCACCACGCCCGGCGCCGCGCGCGCTTCGTCGACGGCGAGCTCGTCCGCCTCGCCGACCAGGACCGCTCCCTCTGGGACGCCGACCAGCTCGCCCGGGGCCGGGCGGCCCTGGATCGGGCACTGGCCCTACGGGGCCGCGGCGCCTACGTCGTGCAGGCCGCCATCGCCTCCTTGCAGTTCGGCGATCCCGTCGACTGGCACCAGATCGGCGCCCTCTACGCCCAGCTGTCGCGGCTGACGGGCTCGCCCGTGGTGGAGCTCAACCGTGCGGTGGCCGTCGCCGAGGCCGGGTCGCCGCAGGAGGCCCTGGACATCGTCGACGGGCTCAGCCTCGACGGGTACCGCTACCTCCACTCCACGCGGGCCGAGCTGCTGCGCCGCCTCGACCGCCCGGAGGAGGCCGCGGACGCCTACCGCCGCGCGCTGGCCCTGACCGAGGCCGACGCCGAGACCCGCTTCCTCCGCGAGCGCCTCGCCAGCTTGTGAGCACCAGTGCGGTCAGTCGGGGAGGATCGGCACCCATACGTCGGCGTTCTGTCCCAGCAGGGTGCCGCGCGAGATGGCGCCGGCTCCGAACCGGTCGCGCAGCTCGTCCAGCGCCCGGTCGAGCCCCGCGGTGCGATCGAAGGGCAGCGCCAGCTGGATGGCGTTCTGGTCGCACAGGTTGGTCAGCGCAATCCCGATGAGCGTGAGGCCGCGCCGCGCGACCACCGCCCCCGACGCGGCCAGCAGCCCCCGCGCCACGCGCAGCAGCGTGGCAGTCCGGGTCGTGGCCTCGGCGAGCGTGTGCGAGCGCGTCGCCCGCGAGAAGTCGTCGAAGCGCAGCCGCAGCACGACCGTTCGGCAGGCGCGCCCGGCGGTCCGCATCCGCCGGGCCACGCGGTCAACGAGCATCATCAGCGCCGCGTCGAGCTCGGCCGGCGACCGGGCGCGTCGGCCAAGGGCCCGCTGCGCGCCGATCGAGCGCCGGCGCCGGCGCGCGCTGACCCGCCGTGGATCCCGGTTGTGCGCCAGCGCGTACAGCTGCCGACCGGTGGCCCGGCCCACCATCCCCACCAGCATCTCCTCGCGCAGTCGCGCCACCTGTCCCACCGATGTCAGCCCATGAGCGTGAAGCTTGGCCGCGGTCACCTTGCCCACGCCCCACAGCCGTTCGACCGGGAGCGGGTGCAGGAACGCCAGCTCCCCTCCGGCGGGAACGACGATCAGGCCGTCGGGCTTGGCCACTCCACTGGCCACCTTGGCCAGGAACTTCGTGCAGGCCAAGCCGACGGTGATGGCGAGGCCGACCTCCTGGCGGACCTCCTCCCGTAATCGCACGGCGATCTCCGTCGGCGTGCCCGAGATGTGGCGCAACCCGCGCACGTCCAGGAACGCCTCGTCGATCGAGAGCGCCTCCACCAGCGGCGAGGTCCGCTTGAACACCGCGAAGACCGCCTTGCTGGCCTCCGTGTAGGCCGAGAACCGCGGCGGGACGACCACCGCCCGCGGGCACAGCGCCCGCGCCCGCGCGCCTCCCATGGCCGTCCGCACGCCGCAGGCCTTGGCCTCGTAGCTGGCCGCGAGCACCACCCCGCCTCCGACGATCACCGGGCGCCCGCGCAGTGAGGGATCGTCGCGCTGCTCCACCGACGCGTAGAACGCGTCGAGGTCCGCATGCAGTATGGTGGGTTCCGTGGACACGAACATACGTTCGCACAAAGCCCGGACGGCATGCCGCCGGTAGGGTGAAAACTCAGACGACACAGGAGAGGGACATGACAGCCACTGAGGGGATGGTCAAGGGAGTCGACTTCGTGGCCTTCCAGACCCAGGACTTCGACCGCGCGATGACGTTCTACGGCGAGACGCTCGGGCTGCCGCGCTCGGTCCACATGCCCGAGCGCGGATTCGCGGAGTTCGAGACCGGAAACCTGACCCTCAGCATCATCGACTCCGCGAAGATGGGCATCGAGCACCATCCGTCGCTCGGCCCAGTGGCGCTGCACGTCGACGATGTGGGTCAGGCACGGACGCAGCTCGAGGCCGATGGGGTGGCGTTCCCCGGCGACACCCTGGACACCGGTGTCTGCCACATGGCCTTCTTCGCAGACCCGGACGGCAACGCGCTGATGTTCCACCATCGCTACGCGCCCCGCCACCCGGATCTCTCTAGAGTGGCATGAGTCGTTAATTCGTGAGCAGTCTCGGGAGCGACCCGAGCGTGGCGGCTACGGCGCGCCCACGCGCGTCAGCATCTCGGCCCCCCAGCGCGCGCCGATCGCGCACGCCTCGGCGACCGATGCCCCGGAGCCGAGCCCGAAGGTCACGCCGGCCGCGAACGCGTCGCCGCAGCCGTAGCTGTCGCGCACCGGACCCGGCGGCGGCACCGCAGACCAGCGGCCCTCGGATTCGCCCCACCACCGTCCGCCGGCGGCGCCCTCGGTCAGCAACACCAGCCGCGCGGCCGGCTCCAGTGCGGCGGCCCAGCGCGCCTCGTTCTCGTCCGAGGCGCTGTAGATGAGCGCGTCGATGGGGAGGTCGCCGCCGCCCACCTCCTCGCGCAGCCGGGGCGTGACCACCAGGACCCGCGCAGCGCGGGCGCGCAACAGGGCGTCGCGGTCGGCCGCCGTCACGTAGGCGCCGTCGGCGTGGGCCAGCCGCTCCCATTCCAGCGCGTCGCCGCCCTCGGGTCGCAGGCGCTCGCCGATGGGCATGATCGTCCGCTCGCCGGTCCGGTCCAGCAGGGTGAGCACCTCGCGCGTGGGCGCCGACCGCCGGGCCATGTGGACGGTGATGCCGCGCCCGGCGATGTCGGCGGTGGCCGCGTCGCCAAGACCGTCGCTGCCCACCGCGCCGTAGAAGTCCACCTCCGCGCCGTGCTCGGCCAGGGCGGCGCCCGCCACCACGGCCCCGCCCCCGGAGTGCGTCGCCTCGCGCCGTGCCGTCTGGATCTCACCCGGCTGTGGCAGGTGATCGACCCGGAGGAACTGGACCCACTCGACGTGGCCCACGACGGCGATCCTCGTCATCGCCGGGACGCTATCGCTCCGGCGCTCAGGCGGCGCGCCGGGCGGCGGGGACCTCGCGCAGTTGCGCGGGAAGCACCGGCAGGACACCGCGGCGAACGTAGGCGCCGCCCGCGCCGACGAGGGCCCTGCGTACCACCGCGGGAGGCAGCGGCAGGAAGCCGTACTGGCGCCGGATCTGATCGGGGAGGAGCGCGATGGTGATGAAGTTGACGGTCTCGAGAAGCGGCCGCGCCAGGGGCGGGACCGGCGGCTCGAGCACGATCGCTCGGGCCCGGCGACGCGCCCAGTCGCCCACGCGCAGAGCGTCGCCCTCGAGCATGTCGCGACCGTAGTGCCGGAGGTCGTCAAAGGTCTCGGGCATCTCCGCTCGCCGGAGGCCGAACAGCCTGCCGATGATCTTGTAGTCCTCCCATAGCGCCGCCCGCTCCGCCTCGCTCAAGCGGCCGACATAGGTCCGGTAGACGACGAGCGCGGAATCGATCAGGGTGTAGAGGATCCACAGCAGCAGCGCGGGGTCGTCGGCCCGGTAGGGCGTTCCGGCCGGGTAGCGTCCGACCGTCTCGGGCAGGCGGCCGCGGACGGCGCGGTGCATCGCCCGCACCCGCTTCGTGGCCTGGTCGGCCTCCGCGCGGGGGCCGAAGGTGATCAGGTTCATGATCTTGGCGGTACGCGCCAGGCGGACGTAGGGGTCCTCCAGGGCGTCGGAGTGGGCCAGGAGCCCAGCCACCGCCAGCGGATGGGCCGCCTGCATCAACAGCGCCCGCGGGCCCGACAGGGCGAGCGCCCGTTCGCGCAGGACCCGGCGGATCACGGAGCGGTCATCGAAGTAGCCGGTGGCGTCACTCATACGCTCTGTTCAGATTAGCTCAACAGCTTGTAGGGCCTCTGCGGTCCGCGATGGAGCCCCTCCGTCGGGCGCCGCAGTCCAGTCCTGGGTGTCGTAGTGACGCAGGGCCGGGAAGGCCAGGGCGATGACGGCCACCCCGGCCAGGCACAGCAGACCGCCCGAGACGACCGAGAAGCGGACCCCGGCGGCGCCCGCGACGGTGCCCGACTCGATGTCCCCGAGGCGGGGACCGCCCGTGACCACCAGCGAGAAGGCCGCCGACATGCGACCGCGCATGTGGTCCGGGGTGACGGTCTGGTTGATCGTGGACCGACAGACGGCGGAGATCGAGTCGGCGGCGCCGGCGACGGCCAGCAGCGCCACCGCCGGCCCCAGCGAGTGCATGAGCCCGGCGAGCGCGACGGCGACGCCCCAGACGGCGACCGCCCAGATCACGACGATCCCGAGCCGGCGCGCGTGGTTGATCCAGCCGGTGAGCAGGGCGGCGACGGTGGCCCCGGCCGGCACCGCGGCATACAGTGCTCCTGTGCCCGCCGCCCCCGCGTGGAACACGCTAACCGACAGGACCGCGAACAGCGCTCGCGGCATCCCGAACGTCATCGCCACCAGGTCGATGGCGAACGATCCGACCAGGGCCCGGTTGCCGAACACGTAGCGCAGCCCTTCGGCGATCGAGGCCACGACGCGCGGATGCTCCCCGCCGCCGATCGGCGGCTGGGGCGCGATGAGCACGATCGTGAACACCACCGCCAGGCAGCTGACGGCGTCCACCGTGTACGCCGACTGGACGCCCAGCGCCGCAATGAGCAGCCCGCCCACCGCCGGCCCCAGCACCATCGACAGCGCCGACAGCCCGTAGCTGACGGCGAGAACGCGCGGCAACCGCTCGCGGTCGATGAGGTTGGGCACGAGCGCGGAGAGGGCGACGTTCTGCAGCGCGTTGAAACCGGCCAGCAGCCCGCCGAGCACATAGAGGACCGCCACCGCCGGATGTCCCGCGGCGCTGAGGAGGGCCAGGGCGCCGGACGTGGCGACGAGCCCGACCTGGGTGAGCAGGAGCAGGCGCCGGCGGTCCATGCGGTCGGCGATGGCGCCGCCCAGCAGCGCCATCGACACCAGCGGCACGACCTCCACCGCGCCCAGCAGCCCGACCAGCAGGGCAGAGTGTGTCAGCAGGTACAGCTGGTAGGGCAGGGCGACAAGCGTCGCCTGCGCGCCCAGGTTGGAGACGAAGCTGCCGCCCACGACCAGCCGCAGATCGCGGCTGTCGCGAAAGGGCGAGAGGTCGGGTCGCAGGCGAGGCAGCCGCACGCGATTGAGGCTAACCGGCGCCGGTCCCGAGAGGCGAGGCAGCTGGTGGTGGCCGGCGAAGCCACTCAGCCGCCTCGCCCCGCCGCGCCGGTCAGTCGCTGCTCGACCCGCTCCCGGGCGGGGCGCTCCCCGCGCCTCCGGCGCCCGCGCCCTGTGGCCGCAGGTCAGACGCGCACGCCTTCGCGGCGGCCTGGAACGTCTTGTTGCGTGCGATCGCGGCCGGGAAGACCGGGCCCTTGCCGGAGAAGTTCGGCGACGGCAGGTTGTAGCCGTGCTGCTTGACGCAGGCGGCGAACTTGGTCACGGCGGCCTTGTTGGGCGTGGCCCGGCGCTGCGGGAACCGCCCGGCGCCGCAGGCCTGCAGCGCAGCCCGGAACTTGGGGTTGGCGAACCGCCCGGCCCCCGGAGCGCCGGAGCGGTTGCTGCCGCCGCCGCCGAAGAAGAACCCCGGGGCCCCGCCGCCGTAGCCGCCATAGCCGCCCTGCGGACGCCGGCGAGCACCGGCCGGGCGCGCCGGCAGGGTGACTCCGTGCGCCTTCAGACAGGCCACGAGCTTGGAGCGGGCCGCGGAGCTCGCCCCGCCCGCCGCGCCGGCGGCCGAGGCCGAAGTGCTGGTGCTGGTGCTGGAACCCGTGTTTGAGCTGGAGCCGCAGGCCGCGAGCACCAGGCCCGCAAGGGCGATGGTCACCGCCGCGGCGGGCAGCCGGAGTATGCGCGAATGCTTCATGGTGGTACTGCGTCCTTTCGTGATGCTCATCCGCCGGATGAGAAGAGAGAGCCCACCGAGGAGCCCGAGCCCGATCCGCTCGAGCCGCTCGAGCCGGTCGAGCCGCTCGAGCCCGAGGACCGGTTGCCGGAGTCGGTGACCGAGGCGGCGGTGGTGGTGCCGCCCGAGCCCCGGGCTCCGGCGACGACGATGGTGTCTCCGGGCCGGATGGCCTTGCGAGCCACCGACTGGGTCTTGGTGATCTTGGTCGCGGAGGAGAGCTTGACCTTGACGGTGTTCCCCGAGCTGTCGGTGACATACAGCGTCTTGCCGTTGACGCTCGACACGGTCCCGAAGGAGACATTGCCACCGCCCGTGCCGCCGGCGAAGCCCCCGGCCGCCCCGGCACCACCGGCGGGTCCTGGAGAGCCGGCGGCGCCGGTGGAGCCACTGGAGCCCGCGGCGCCCCGGCCGGAGAGCCCGGCGAAGCCGCCGCCCCGTGCCGCCGCACGTGAGCCCGACGTCGCGCCCGACCCGAACGACGTTGTCGAGCTCGAGCTCGACAGCTGGCTCTTCTCCACGCGAATGCCCGCGTAGACGCCGATCGCACAGGTCACGAGCGCCAAGAGCGCTGCCGAGCGGGGATTGAAGAACTGGCGGCGTGCCCGGCGCGGGACCGGCGCCTCGGACTCGGCCTGGTGCGTGTCTGTGTCCTCCTCGTACCGATCCGGTGTGTAGGTGTCCATGGTCGTCTTCCTGGGTCGGAGGGGCAGGGGCCTGAGGCGGCGCGGCGGCATGCGGGTCATTCGAACCTCAGTGCCTCGATGGGCCGCATCGAGGCGGCGCGCCCGGCGGGATAGGTGCCGAAGAAGAGCCCGATCAGCACCGACGCACCGAAGGCCAGGGCGATCGAGTAGGGGGCGATCACCGGATGCACGCCGGCGATCCGGAACTGGCTGCCGACGACGCCGAAGATGACGCCGGCGATCCCTCCGAACAGCGAGACCAGCACCGCCTCGACGAGGAACTGGACGAGGATGTCGGAGCGCCGCGCCCCCACCGCCTTGCGGATCCCGATCTCCCGGGTCCGCTCGGTCACCGAGACGAGCATGATGTTCATCACGCCGATCCCGCCCACGAGCAGGGAGATGGCGGCCACCTCGCCCAGCAGCGTCGTGAACACGCTGCTGGTGGAGCTCGAGGCCTGCAGGATCGAGCCCTGGTTGATGACGTCAAAGCTCGACGACGTCGATCCCGGCGCGGGAGGCAGCAGAGGGGTGAGGATGTTGGTGACCTCGGTCTGCGCCGCGCTGAGCTGGTCGCGCGACTTGGCCTGCACCACGATCGAGTCGACGTTGCCGTACCCCGTCAGGGTGTCCTGGACCGCGGTCAGCGGCGCGATCACCACATCGTCCTGGTTGGTGGCGCCGTTGGAACCCTTGGAGTTGGTGACGCCGATCACCTGGAAGTTCGTCCCGTTGACCTGGATGGTGGCGCCGACCGGGTTGGCTCCGCCGAACAGCTCCTGGACGACGGTTGGGCCGAGCACGGCGACGCGCGCGTGCTGCTTGACCTGCGCTGCGGTGAACCAGGCCCCGCCGGCCATCGTGTAGTCGCGGGCGGTGCGGTAGGTCGGCGTCGAGCCCACGAACGACGACGGCGAGTACGTCGTCCCGTTGTAGGTCAGCGTCACGCTGCTGGCGTTGACCACAGGCGACGCACTCTGGACGTCGGGGGCGGAGAAGCGGTTGACGAGCGCGTTGGCGTCGGCGACGGTCAGCGGGGCCACGGTGGCGCCCCCGCCCCCGCGCAGCCCGCCGAGCGTCGGCGTTGACTGGACGAGGAGCACGTTGGAGCCCAGGGCCTCGATCTGAGACTCGACCGCCGCCGAGGAGCCCGTGCCGACCGCGACCAGGATGACCACCGATCCGACCCCGATCATCAGTCCGAGAATCGTCAGCCCGGAGCGGAGCTTGTTGGCCGACAGACCGGTGAGCGCGACGCGTACCGTCTCGGTCACGACAACGGCTCCAGGGTGTTGGCGGCGTCGGAGACGATGTGGCCGTCCGACAGCTCGATCACCCGATCGGCGTGGGTGGCGACCTCGTGCTCGTGGGTGATGAGGATGATCGTCCGTCCCTCGTCGGAGAGCCGCTCGAAGATGTCGAGGATCTCCCGCGTGGACGTGGTGTCGAGGTTCCCGGTCGGCTCATCGGCGAGGATCATCGCCGGGTTGCTGACGAGCGCGCGGGCGATGGCCACGCGCTGCTGCTGGCCACCCGAGAGCTCTGACGGGAGGTGGTGGACGCGTGAGGCCAGGCCCACGTCGCTCAACGCGCGCATGGCTCGCTCGTGGCGCTCGGCGCGGCCCAGCCCGGCATAGGCCAGCGGCAGCTCGACGTTGGCCAGCGCCCGCGTGCGCGGGATCAGATTGAAGCTCTGGAAGACGAACCCGATCTCGCGGTTGCGCAGGTCGGCCAGCTCGTCCTCGTCAGCGGAGCGCACGTCGAGGCCGTTGAGGCGGTAGACGCCGCTGCTGGGCACGTCGAGGCAGCCCAGGATGTTCATCAGGGTGCTCTTGCCGCTGCCGGAGCTGCCGATGATCGCCAGATACTCGCCCGACGCGACGGTGGCCGTGATGCCGTTGAGCGCGTGGACCGCGATGTCGCCCACGTGGTAGGTCTTGGACACCTCGTCGAGGTCGATGACGGGCGGGCGCGCGGGCATCAGCCGCCGCCACGGGAGGCGCCGCCCAAAAACCGGCCGCCGCCGCCGGCGAGCCCGCCCCCGCCGCCCAGGAACCGGCCGGCCCCGCCGAGGCCGCCACTGCCTCCCAGCGTGCCGCTGGAGCCCGAGGATGACTGCGCTGAGCCCGACCCCAGCGCCGGCAGCGTGGTGGTCACCTGGACCTGGTCGCCCGCGCTCAGGCCGCTGACGATCTGGGTGCGGCTGTCACCGACGAGGCCGACGACGACGGTCGTCGGGACCGACCTGCCGTTGCGCAGCACGTTGACGCGGGCCACCGACCCCGTGGTGGTCACCGCGCTGTTGGGGAGGTTGACCCCCGAGGCCTGCCCGGTGACCACCGCCGCCGAGGCGCTCATCCCCGGCTTGACGCGCGAGTCGTGCTGGTCCACCGTCAGGGTGGCGTCGTAGCTGACGACGCCGCTGCTGGACGTCCCCAGGGTCGAGACCGAGCTCACGTGGGCGCTCAGCTCGACGCCGGACAGGGCCTCGGGCGTGACGTTCGCGCGCTGTCCGGCCTTGATCTTGGAGATGTCTGACTCGCTGAAGGACACCGTCATCGTCATCGAGCCGGTATTGACGATCTCAACGAGGCCCGAGCTGCTCGATGACGACGACGAGCTGCTGGAGGCGTTGAGGCTTCCGGAGGTCGAGCCCGAGCCCGAGCCCGAACTCGAGCCCGAGTTGGAGCTGGAGCCGGAGCTGGAGCTCGAGCCCGAGCCGCTCCCGGAGACCGCGTCACCGGGGGAGACGGCGGCCACGTTGACCACGGTGCCGGTCGCGGGGGCGTAGAGATGGGTCTGGTGCAGCGCGTTCTCGGCGTTTGTCACGGTGGCCTCGGCACCGTCGACGGCCGCTTGGGCTGAGGCGATGTTGGCGGCGATCGTCTCCGCGCTCGTGGTGCTGGTCTGGCCCGAGCCGGAGGAGGACGAGCTCGTGCTCGAACGCGAGCTGGCGCCCGAACCGCCCCCCGAGCCGCCCCCCGAGGCAGTCTGACTCGGCGTGGTCCGAGAGCGTGTGGTCGTGGTCGACGGCGTCGTGGCGGTCGAGGTCTGAGTGGGGATCGTCCGGCCCGGCGTCGTCGCCGTCGTCGAGCTCGTCGTGGTCTGGGTGGTGATGGTCTGCGCCGGGTGGAACGCCACGAACTCAGTCGACGCCTGGGCGTCGTTCAGGCTCGCCGAGCTCGACGAGCCGGAGGTCGACGAGCCCGAGGTCGTTGTCTGGGCCTCGGCGTTGGTGAGGTTGTCCTGAGCCGAGGTGAGGCTCTCCTGCGCCTGGTCGAGCGTCAGCTGCGCGGCCGTGGGATCCAGCGTGGCCAGGAGCTGGCCCTTGACGACGCGGTCGCCGTCCTTGACGTAGATGTGCTGGAGCGTGCCGCTCGTCTGGAAGCTGGCCTCGACGTCGGTGCCGGCCTCGATGTTCCCGCTGCCGGTCACCGTGGATTGGACGACCCCGCGAGCGGCGGTGACGACCTCCGTCGAAGTCCGCGCCGAGCGCGTCGGGGGGCCCAGCTCGATCACCGCCGCCACGATCGCCCCGGCGAGCACCGCCATCAGCCCCAGGATGTGCCAGGGGATCCTGATGTTCACGCAGCCGCCAGCGCCGCTCGCCCGAAAGTCACGGGCTCAATCTGCGTGATCCAGATAAGAGTCTGACGTGAGGAGGCTGAGACTTTCCTGAGAGGAGGCTGCAGCCGGCAGCGCCGGGAGGGACACCTCGAAGCGGGCGCCCCCGCCGGGGGCGTTGCCGGCGTCGACGGCGCCGCCATGGGCGGTCGCGATGGCCTTGACGATCGCCAGCCCGAGACCGGCGCCGCCCCTGCCCCGGCTGCGCCCGCCCTCGGTTCGCCAGAAGCGCTCGAACAGCTGGTCGGCGGCGTCGTCGGGCAGGCCGGGGCCATGATCGCGCACCTCCAGGCGCGCCCGCGTGCCGTCGCGGCCTACGCTGACCTCGATCGACGTGGCGGGGGGCGTGTGGATGACGGCGTTGCGCATGAGGTTGGCCACGAGCTGACCAAGCTGGTCGGGGTCCCCCAGGACCGTGACCGCCCGCTCGTCCATGTCGACGAGCACTTCGCGATCGGGCGAGGTCACCTGCGTGTCCTCCGCGGCGCGCGCGACGAGCTCGCCCAGGTCGACGGGCACGCGGGGCCGGTCGGGAGCCTGATCGAGCGCGGCCAAGGAGAGCAGATCCTCCACCAGTACGCCCATCCGTGCCGCCTCGGCCTCGATGCGCGCCATCGCCCGCTCCAGCGTCGCCGGATCGTCGGCCGCCCCCAGCCGGAAGAGCTCGGCGTAGCCGCGGATCGAGGCCAGCGGCGTGCGCAGCTCGTGCGAGGCGTCGGCCAGGAATCGCCGGAGCTGGTCCTCGCTCTGGCGGCGGGCGGTGAACGCCCGCTCGATCTGGCCGAGCATCTCGTTCAGCGAGCGGCCGAGACGTCCCACCTCGGTGCGCTGGTCTGACGGGGTCACCCGGCGTGACAGGTCCCCCTGCGCGATCTCGGAGGCGACCCGCCCGATGCGCTCCAGCGGACGCAGGCCGATCCGGATCACCACCCAGCCGAGGACGACGAGGGCCAGGATGACCCCGCCTCCGACCAGGCCCTCGACGATGACCAGCCGGTGCAGCGTGTCGTCGGCCTCCCGCAGCGATACGGCCACCATCAGCGTGTCGCCGCCGGGCGCGGCCGCAGCGGCGGCACGGTAGCGGACATCAGGCCCGCGGCTGGAGTGCAGCGTGAACAGCCTGAGCGGACTGCCGGCACGGCTGATCGGGACATGGGCGCCGAGCTTGGGCGGAGCCGGCGTCGCCTCGCCGTAGGTGAAGGTCCGCCGCCGCAGGACCCTCCCACCCGGCCCGATCAGCTCGCCGAAGGTGCCCGGCGGCAGGCTGGCGGGCCCGATCCCCGGGAGGCGTCGCCCGGGCGCACCGGGGAAGGGAAAGCGGCGGCCCGAGGCGCGGGCGGGCCGGGCGCCGGACAGGCGCAGCTCGAAGGCGGCGGGGCCCAGGGCCGATTGCACCTGCTGGTCGACGCGGTCAAGCAGGAAGGAGCGCTGCTCCTCGTAGGTGACGACGGCGGCCACCGAGAGGCCGGCGGCGACCAGCACCACCATCCCCAGGAGCAGGCGTGTCCGCAGCGACATCTCAGGTCTCTCGCGGGACCCTCAGTGCGTAGCCGACGCCCCGCACCGTATGTAGCAGCGAAGGCCCGTGGACGTCGATCTTCTTGCGCAGGTAGCTGATGTAGGTCTCCAGCACCCGGGCGTCGCCGCCGAAGTCGTAGCTCCAGACGTGATCCAGCAGCTGAGCTCGGGTCAGCACGCGGCGGGGGTTGAGCATGAGGTACCGCAGCAGCCGGTACTCGGTCAGGGTGAGGTCGATCGGCTGATCGCCGCGGGTGACCTCCCGGGTGTCCTCGTCGAGCTCGAGGTCGGCGAAGCGCAGGCGGCCGGAGGTTGGCTGCAAGGCTCCGCTGCGCCGCAGGATGTTGCGCAGCCGGGCGATCAGCTCCTCGAGACTGAACGGCTTGGTCACGTAGTCGTCCCCACCAGTGGTGAGGCCGCGCACCTTGTCGGAGGTGTTGTCGCGGGCCGAGAGGAACAGGATCGGGACGCCCGACCGCTGTTCGGCGAGGCGTCGCGCCACCTCGAAGCCCTCCATGTCGGGGAGCATCACGTCGAGCACCATCGCGTGAGGCCGCCAGTCGCGCACCTGGGTCAGCGCGGCGCCTCCGGTGGCGGCGGAGGCCACGTCGAAGCCGTGATGACGCAGCGCCATCGACACGACATCGACGATGCCGGGCTCGTCGTCGACGACGAGCACGCGTAGACCATCGGCGGACTCAGCCACGGACGGATGATCGATGCCGAACATCGCGATAGCGTCAAGAGTAGGACAGAAAAACGTGAGAACGCGCGCGCGAGATGAGGTGGGGGCCCGGCCGCTTGATTGAGTTTTCGCGAAGTGGGGTACTGGCACTCCATCATGAGCACTGCCACCAGTACCCCTTCACAGCAGCTTCGCCGGGCCAAGCGCCCCGGCGCGCTCGGCCACGTCGGTAACAACACCCTCTTCGTCGCATGGCAGCAGGGTGGAGACCGACAGGCCCGCGACGAGCTCGTTCAGCGCTTCCTGCCCCTCGCCCGCAAGCTCGCCCGCCGTTACAGCGGAGCCCGCGAGCCATTCGACGACCTCCTGCAGGTCGCCAGCCTCGGACTGGTCAAGGCGATCGACCGCTACGACCTCAGCCGGGGGACCGCCTTCTCGTCGTTTGCCGTTCCCACCATCCTTGGTGAGCTCAAGCGTTACTTCCGCGACCTCGGCTGGGCCGTGCACGTTCCGCGCGGCGCCCAGGAGCGCGCGGTCAAGGTCGAGGAGGCCCAGCAACTGCTGAGCGGTCGCCTCAACCGCGCCCCGACGGTCCCCGAGCTCGCCCAGTATCTGGAGTTCGCTGTCGAGGACGTTCTCGACGCGCTCGAGACCTCCCGCGCCCATCACGCCGCTTCGCTGGACGCGCCGTACGACGACGGAGAGGGCGAAAGTGGGACTATGGTCGAATCGTTCGGACACCTCGATCCCAGTCTGCAGTCGGCCGACGATCGCATGACGATCACGGGGGCCGCCCGGCAGCTCCCCCAGCGGGAGCGCGAGGTGCTGGCCCTGCGCTTCGTGCACGACCTCACGCAGACGCAGATCGCCGATCACATCGGTGTCTCGCAGATGCAGGTCAGCCGCATCCTGCGGCGGGCGATCGCGCATCTGACCGAGATCACCGAGGGCTGATCGACGGACGGTTGGGCCTGACACGGCGCCTGTGCGGGTTTGACGGCACGGGCGCCTGGAAATCTGCTCTTCTGAGGTGATCGCTGAAGGCCCAACCGTACGCCTGCGCCTCGAGAGCAGGCCCCAGACCCTGACCATCGTCCGGGGGATGCTCGGCGGCGTTGCCGAGCTCCTCTCGATCGATCCCGAGCTCCTCGACGATCTCAAGACGTCGGTGAGCGAGGCCTGCAACAACGTCGTCCTGCACGCCTACGGCGGCGAGCCGGGCCCGATGGAGGTGGGGCTGTTCGTCACCGAGGACCGCTTCAGCGTGCGCGTCGCAGACCAGGGGGTCGGAATGCCGGCGCCGCCACCCGCCGGTGACGTCAGCCAGGGCATCGGCCTCTCGGTCATCCGTGCGCTGACCGAGGACGTGCAGTTCAGCTCCGCCCCCGGGGGTGGCACCGCGGTGCAGATGGACTTCTCCGTGCGCCGTGACGGCCGCAAGCTGTTCGAGGCGCCGCCCGTCGCCAGCCAGGACGCGGACATGACGCCGGCCGAGACTGACGGCGAGGGCGAGGTGATCGTCTCGCTGTCGCCGGTGACGCTGCTGCCTGGGGTTCTCGGACGGCTCGCCCGCACCCTGGCCGCCACCGCCCACTTCTCGCTGGACCGCTTCTCCGACGTCTATCTCGTGACCGACACGCTGGCGGCACACGCGTCCAGCGCGGCGGATGGGCAGCGGATCGAGGCGCGGCTCAGCGCCGCAGATCGCCGGCTGGAGCTGATCGTCGGCCCGTTCCGGAAGGGAACCGGCTCCCGTCTGGATGTGCAGGGCTCCGATCACCCCGCCTCGCCGCTGGTGCTGCTCTCCGATCAGGTGTCGATCCAGGAGCTCGGCGACACGGAGCTGCTGCGCGTCGTCGTCATCGACCACCGGCGCTGAGCGCGCCCCTCGCCACCGCCGCTCGCGGCGGCCGGCGGCTCAGCGGGGATCCAGGAGCTCTTCGGGGGCGTCCACGAGCCGCAGACGCTCGGCGACGCCGGTGAGGTCGAGCAGGCGCTGGACCTGCTGGGAGCCCTTGACCAGCCCCATCTGGCAGCCCTCGCCCGTCAGGCGCTGGTGGGCCCGCACGAGAATGCTGAGCCCAGTGGAGTCCATGAAATCGAGCCGGCGCAGGTCGACGACCACGAGATGAACCTCGGGGCCGCACAGGTGATCGAGCTCGGCCTCCAGCTCGGGCCCGGAGGCGAGGTCCAGCTCGCCGCTGACGGCTACCACCGCTGCCGCACCGTTGCGGCGGACTTCTACCTGGAACTGGTTCTGCACGCTGTCACGAGCCTACTGATCTCGGCTCCGCCATGTACTGGGCCATCGCCTCGAGAGGGTTTGGGACTGGCAGGGACCGGTAACGGTAGTCATAGGGGGAAGATTCTATGGCCGACGAGCGCACATCCTCACACACGCCTTCGAGCGGCTTCATGCATGAAGCGCTCATCTATCGCGGCGAGGCGGAGTTCGATGCCGCCATGCAGGAGTTCCTGCAAGCGGCGGCTGCAGCCGATGAACCGGTGCTCCTCGCGCTGCCGGCCGAGCATCTCGAGCGCGTGCGCGGTCACAGGACAGGCAGGGGGGTCAGGGCGCGCTTCGAGGACATCGAGCAGGTGGGGCGCAATCCGAGCTGCCTGCTCCCGATGATCCAGGAGTGGGTGGCCTCCCATGACGGCCGCGCTCGGGTCGTCAGCGAGGTGGTGTGGCCGGGGCGCAGCGACGCTGAGGCCGCGGAGGCCCTGCGCCACGAGGCCCTCCTCAACCACGCGCTCGCCGGGTCGGAGGCGACGATTCTGTCTCCGTTCGATGGCCGGCGTCTCGACGCGGAGGTCCTGGCCGGCGCCGAGATGACTCATCCCACCGTGGTGGAGGGCGGCACGCGCCGGGCGAGCGCGTCCTATCGCGATCCGCTCGAGATGCGCTTCAGCCGGCTGTGGCCGCTCCAGTCGCCCCCCGGGCAGGCGTCCGAGCATCCGTTCGAGGGCAGCCTGCATGACCTGCGCCACGCGGTCGCCGGCGACCCGGCGCTCGCCACGCTGAGCGCCGACCGGCGCAGCGATCTGGTGCTCGCGGTCAGCGAAGCCGCCGCCAATGCGGTCAAGCACGGGAACGGCGCCTGCATGACGCGCATCTGGGATGAGGACGACGAGGTGATCATCGAGGTCAGCACCCACACCGTCATCGACGACGTGATGGCCGGCTCCCGGCGCCCGACCGCGGACGCGCAGGAGGGGCGCGGACTGTGGCTGATCAATCAGCTCTGCGATCTCGTGGAGCTGCGCAGCGGTGACGGGGAGACCAGGGTCCGGATGCACGTCAGGCACCGCTGACCCGTTTCACGACGATCCGGCGGGGTAGGAGGTGAGGCATGCCCGAGTCACATTTCGAGCGCGTGCAGGAGGCCGCGGCCGCGGCCGAGGCCGCCCGCATCGGCGGCAGCCCCAGCTCCGAGCCGCCGCCCGCCGACGCTGATGAGCACGATCCGGCGATGGATCCGGTCCGGGAGGCTGGTGGAGGTGAGTCCGAGGGTTTCGAGGAGTCCGAGCGCGAGCTGATCGAGCATGCCTCCCACGGGGACCAGCATGCTGCTCGCCGCGTCCTGGAGGACGCTCCTGACCAGGACGCAGACGCGCGCGCGGCGCCTGACGCCGAGGCCGACGAGGAGCAGCCTCCCGACCTCTGAGCCGCCGTGGGAAGCGCCAGGGGCTCCCCGCCGTCCGCTAAGCGGGCTGCGGGCGCTCCTGAGTGAGGTCGCGCAGCCGCTGCACGGACTTGCGCAGCAGGCGGGAGACCTGCATCTGCGACACGCCGATGCGCTGGGCGATCTCCGCCTGGGTGAGATCCTCGCCGAAGCGCAGGTAGAGGATCCTCCGCTCGCGCTCGGGCAGATGTTGCGCTGCCGCGAACACCGTGGCCTGGTCGTCGACGAGGTCCAGCCGGTCATCCTGGCCGCCGAGGGCCTCGATGCGGCTCTCGGTCTCCTCCTCGGTGTTTCTCGGCGCGTCGAGCGAGACGGTGTCATAGGCCTCGTTGGTCTGCAGACCGTCGAGCACCTGCTCCTCTGAGATCTCGAGGTACTCGGCGAGCTCGGGCACGGTGGGAGAGCGGCCGCGGCGGAGGCTGACCTCCCGGCGGGCGTCGGCGATCTTGCGGGCCAGCTCCTGGGCGCTGCGATCCACGTGCAGGGCCCACGCGCTGTCGCGGAAATAGCGCTTGAGCTCACCGACGATCGTCGGCACGGCGAACGACGTGAAGGCAAACCCCCGGGTGGGGTCGAAGCGCTCCACCGCTTTGACCAGGCCGAGGCTGGCCACCTGCACCAGGTCGTCGTAGGGCTCGTTGGAGCCGGCGTAACGGCGGGCCAGCTTTCGAGCGAGCGGCAGGAACCGCTCGATCAGCGCGTCACGGGCGCGCACATCATGTGCTCGATACCAGCGATCGAACAGCTCTGTGGAGCCGACGGTCAAGGCAGGCGTCGACGTGACCGTCATCGCTGACCTCCCAAAGTCGCAGACTGCTCGTGTTGTATCACAGCGCGCCTCTCATCCCTGGAAGATCGGGGGTTTCCCAGACACGCGGCGGGCTCGTCACGCCGCCTGAGCCTCGGGGTCGAACCGCTCGACGGCCGGCGACGCGCGATCGTCGTGGAGGAGGTCCAGGACTGCGTGTTCCAGCCGGGCGCGGCGGCGATCGTCGGGCCCGCGCAAGGACCCCACCCTGTCCAGCGCGCCGCCGATCGTCCACCCCGAGAGGTAGCGGTCGAACACCCGCGGATCGATGTAGGAGCGCCGTGCGACCGCCGGGGTGTTGCCCAGCACCGCGGCCACGCCGCGCACGGCGCCGTCCATGGCGCGCTTGCGCCCCGCCTTGGTGCTGGCGTCTCGGCCATCGGCGGCCAGGGACACAGCGGCGAGCATCGTCGCGTTCCAGGTGCGGAAGTCCTTGGCGCTGTAGACCTCGCCGATCAGGCTCTTCAGGTACTCGTTGATCTGCTCGGAGCGCACGTCATGCCAGCGCCTCCCCGTCTTGTAGGCCAGGAGCTGATCGCCGCCGGAGCGGCGGCGCTTCAGCGCGCCCAGCAGCTTCACCACCTCCGGGTCCTGCACGGCCTGGACGCGCCGAATCCCGCCCTTGGCGAGATAGTCGAAGATGGCCTCGTCGCTGGTGACGGTCACGCTGTCCTTGGTCACGGTGGCAAGGCCCACTCCGCCCTCGTCATCGGCGTACTGCTCAGAGCCAACCCGGAACAGCCCGACGTCGAGCAGCCGGATCGCTCCGGCCAGCACGCGCGACTCGTCGAGGTCATCGCCGGCCCGCAGCGCGCGCAGGACACGCCGCCGCACACCGGGAAGGGCGTTGGCGAAGTCGACCATCCGGTCGAACTTCTCGCGGTCGCGCAGCTCTCGCCAGCGCTGGTGATAGAGGTACTGCTTACGCCCCGCCGCGTCGACCCCGGTGGCCTGCAGGTGCCCTAGCGAGTCGGGGCAGATCCAGACGTCCCGCCACGCCGGGGGGATCGCCAGCGACTTGATCCGCACCAGTTGCTCGGGGTCTCGCAACGGCTGTCCGCTGGCGTCCACGTAGCAGAATCCGCGGCCGCGTCGGACGCGCGTGATCCCCCGGCCCGAGCAGTCAGAGCGTCGCAGCCGGCCCCCGCGTACGGGCGTGGGCGCGACAGCGACCGCCATCAAGCGCCCCCGAAGTCCCGGAACCGCGACGTCATGCGCACGTCGGCGTCATCGTCGTCGCCCTCCTGCTCGTCCCCTGGCGTGTCGTCCTGCTCGCCGGTCTCGTCCTCGGAGACGACGTGGGTGGCGTTGGCCTGTTGCACCACGCCTTCCAGGAAGTGGCGCAGCCCATCCTCACTGCCCTCGGTGACGTCGGCCACCGTGACCTTGCCGCTCTTCAGCGACACCTGTCCCCAGTCACCCCCTCCCAGCAGCGTCACCGTCTGCTGAAACGTGGCCTTCCACCCCTTGGGACGATCACCCTCGATCGCGACCGTGAGAGTGCCGTCGCGGACCTCTGCTGCGCTCCACTGCAGCGTGGGGACCTCCATGCGGCCGAGCGTACCCCGCCAACGTGGAGCGCAAGCAGCGTGAAGCGTTCGAGAGCGGTGATTCCACGACCCCGCGTGCCGGATGAATTCCGGATGACCGGCGCCGGATCGGCGTCATCGGGCTCGCCCATACATCCAGTATGGGCTTCGCGCTGCGTCCTTGACCGGCTTGATCCCCGAATTCCCCGGCCTCACGCGGCCGGGGAATCACCCCTCTAGATTCGCGCCCCGCGACGCCCGCTGAAGAACATGACGAGCGCGACGAGCGCCAGCACGAAGATCACCGGATGGATGATCACACCGCCGGCGATGGCGATGATGAAAAGCACGATGGCAAGAGCCAGCAGCATTTGCATCCCTTCCCTTTTTTGATGTGTTTCCGGCGATAGGTGGCTACCCGATGCGTGGCTGTGCCAACCACCCGCGGCCGGCTGGCTGGTTTACTGCACGCGCATGGGCGCGCCCTACACCTCCGGTCTGGCACAGACGCTGGCTCCGGACGTCCTGCGCCGTTTCGAGCGGTATGTCCGGATCGACACGCAGTCGACCCGCGAGCGCGAGCGCTCGCCCAGCACCCCCGGCCAGCTCGACCTGGCCCGCGTCCTGGTGCAGGAGCTGGCCGAGGCCGGCCTGACCGATGCTGAGCTCGACGCAAACGGCTACGTCACTGCCGCCCTCGCGGGCAGCGAGGGCAACGGCCCCGTCGTCGGCCTGCTCGCGCACATGGACACGAGCCCGGACGCACCCGGCGCCGGGGTCGAGCCCATCGTCCATCGCGCCTACGACGGCGGGGTGATCGAGCTGCCCCGTGGCGGAACCCGCCTGGACCCGGCGACCGTCGGCGCGCTGGCGTCGAAGGCCGGGCACGACGTGATCACGTCGTCGGGCGACACGCTGCTGGGCGCCGACGACAAGGCGGGCGTCGCGGAGATCATGACGGCGGTCGCGTACCTCGCCGCGCACGACGAGCTGCCGCGGCCGACGTTCCGGATCTGCTTCACGCCGGACGAGGAGATCGGCGAGGGCGCGACGCTGTTCGACGTCGAGCGCTTCGGCGCCTACGCCGCCTACACGATGGACGGCAGCGAGCTCGGCGAGCTGCAGGAGGAGACGTTCACGGCCGCCGAGGTCACGCTCACGATCCACGGCGTCGACATCCATCCCGGCTTCGCGAAGGACATCCTGGTCAACGCGACGCGGCTGGCGGCGCGGATCGTGGCGGCGCTGCCGAGCGACCGGCTGACGCCCGAGACGACCGACGGCCGCGAGGGCTACATCCACCCGTACGAGATCGGCGGCGACGCGCAGAGGTCGACGGTCGTCGCGATCGTCCGCGACTTCGACGACGACCTGCTCCAGCAGCACATCGACCTGATCAGGACGACGGCCGAGGAGATCGTGGGCGCCGAGCCGCGCGCACGGCTCGAGGTCGACGTCCAC
>DASXJW010000006.1:0-7143 GCA_036497165.1 Solirubrobacteraceae bacterium | reverse complement strand
CCTTCCGCACCGCCGACATCGAGATCATCGGCACCACCACCCGGCATCTCACCTTCTTCGAGATGCTCGGCAACTTCAGCTTCGGTGACTACTTCAAGCGCGAGGCCGCCCGCTTCGCCTGGGATCTGTCGACCGAGGGGTACGGCTTTGACCCCGGCGACATCTGGATCACGGTGTTCGCCGGCGACGAGGAGCTCGGCCTCGGACCCGATCAGGAGGCCATCGACGCGTGGCTGGACATCGGGATCCCGCGCGAGCGGATCGTGGAGTGTCCGCGCTCGGAGAACTTCTGGCAGGCCGGCCCCACGGGGCCCTGCGGCCCATGCTCGGAGCTCTACCTCGACCGCGGTGTGGACCATGGCAAGCCCGACGATTTGCCCGGTGGGGAGAACGAGCGTTTCCTGGAGTACTGGAACCTGGTGTTCATGGAGCTTGACCAGAACCCGGTCAACGTCCTCACGCCGCTGCCCGCCAAGAACATCGACACCGGGCTGGGGCTCAACCGGCTGGCCTGCATCCTTCAGGGCAAGGCCACCGTCTTCGAGACCGACCAGTTCGCGCCCCTCATCGCGCTGGGCGAGGAGCTGTCGGGGCGTGGCTACGGCGACACCTTCGCCACCGATCGCGCCCTGCGCGTCCTGGCCGATCACGGCCGGGCCATGACCTTCCTGCTGGGCGACGGGGTGGTGCCCTCCAACGAGGACCGCGGCTACGTGCTGCGGCGGATCATGCGCCGCGCCATCCAGCACGGCCGCGGCCTGGACCTGGAGCCTGGCTTTTTGCCCCGCTATGCCGATCTCGTCACCGAGCTCATGGGCGCCGAGTATCCGGAGCTGCAACAGCAGCGCAACACCATCCGGCGCTGGATGGCCTCCGAGGAGGAGGGCTTCGGCCGCACGCTGGAGCTGGGGCTCAAGCGGCTGGGCGAGCTCATCGAGAAGGCCCACGACGAGGACGCGGAGGGCATCGCCGCCGCCGACGCCTTCCTGCTGCACGACACCTATGGCTTCCCCATCGACCTGACGCTGGAGATCGTCGCCGAGCACGGGCTCGGCGTGGATGAGGCCGGCTTCGAGGTACTCATGGAGGACCAGCGCACCCGCGCCCGAGAGGGGTCCCGCGGGGACCGCGCCGCGGACGGGATCCGCGAGAGGGCGGTCGCGCTGTCGGGCGGCGCCGGGTTTGCCACCGAGTTCGTCGGCTACGAGACCACGGACGCGGAGACGACGATCGGGGCGGCGGTCTCCGACAACGGCGATGTGCTCGTCAAGCTGGTCGAGTCACCGTTCTACGCCACCGGTGGCGGCCAGGTCGCCGACAGCGGCGTGCTCGAGTGCGAGGGCGGCGGGTGCCGCGCCACCGTCACGGACGTCATCCGCCTGGGCGCCGACCAGGTCGTCCGGCTCAAGCCCGAGCACGGCACGTTCGAGCCGGGCGAGCGCGTTCACGCCCGTGTCGATCGGGCCGCCCGCCACGCCACCGCCTCAAATCACACCGCCACCCATCTGCTGCACGCCTCGCTGCGCCGCCGGCTGGGCCCGCACGTGCACCAGGCCGGCTCCTACGTCGGACCCGACAAGCTGCGCTTCGACTTCACCCACGGCAGCTCGCTGAGCGCCGAGGAGCTGCGCCAGGTGGAGGACGACGTCAACCGGTGGATCGTTGAGAGCCATCAGGTGAGAGCGCTCACCACCTCCCTGGAGGAGGCCAAGCGACTGGGGGCGATGGCCCTGTTCAACGAGAAATACGGCGACATCGTGCGGATGGTGGAGGTGGGCGACGGGTCATTCTCACGCGAGCTGTGCGGCGGCACCCACGTGCGCAACACCGCCGAGATCGGCCTCTTCCATATCGTCACCGAGACCTCCAGCGCCGCCAACGTCCGCCGCATCGAGGCCATCACCGGTCCCGAGGCCGTCGCCCTGGTCCGCGAGCGCGATCGCGAGCTCACCGCCGTGGCCGAGCAGCTGCGCGTGCCGCCCGGGCGCGTACTCGACTCGGTGGTCAAGCTGTCTGACCGTGTCAAGGAGCTCGAGCGCGCGGCGCGCAGTGGCGCCGCCGGCAACGGCGCGATGGACGTCGACCGGCTGCTGGCGGGCGCGACCGAGAACGACGGAGCGCGCATCCTCACCGCCGCAGTCGAGGTGGCCGACGGGCAGGCGCTGCTGGACCTCGCGGACCGCCTCAAGGCCAAGCTGGGCGACGCGGCGATCGTGCTCGGCCGCGCCGGCGATGATCGTGTGGACCTCGTGGCCAGCGTGGCCCCGGCGCTGGTGGCGCGCGGCGTGCGCGCCGGCGAGATCGTCAAGGTGGCCGCAGCGCAGGTGGGCGGTGGCGGCGGCGGCCGTGACACCATGGCCCGCGCCGGCGGCAAGGACCCGTCCCAGCTGCCGGCGGCCATCGACGCCGCTCGCGCCGCCATCGAAGCCGCGCTCTCGAGCCACTGAGCCGGTGCGCGTGCTGGCGCTCGACTACGGGAGGGCCCGTTGCGGATGCGCGATCAGCGACCCCACGGGAACCCTGGCCACGCCGCTCGAGCCAGTGCTCGAGCCGGCCTCGCGCCGCGGGCGGGCCCGGCTGCGCCGGCTGGTGGCCGACACAGGAGCCCAGCGCGTGGTCGTCGGGCTGCCGCTGTCGCTGTCGGGCGAGGACTCGGCCCAGACGGCCGAGACGCGGGACTTCGCCGCCGGCCTCGGGCACGCGCTGACCGTGCCGGTCGAGCTCTACGACGAGCGCTTCACGACGCGCCTGGCCGCCCGCACGCCGGGACGCTCCAGCGAGGACTCCCGGGCGGCCGCTCACCTGCTCGAGAGCTGGCTGGCCAGCCACCACGGCTCCGAGGTCGCCGGTGGCTGAGGGCGAGCGCAGCGCCAAGGAGCGCGAGGCCGCTCGGCGCGCCCGCGAGGCCGCGCGGCGTGGCCGCGGCGGCCCCCTGGACCAGGAGGATCGCGATCCGCCCGCCGCGCCGGAGTCCGAGCCTGGATGGCTCGCCGATGACGACGCCGACCTCCAACCCGTCCAGGACGGCCTCCAGCCCGGTGCCCAGGCCGCCTTTCACGAGGGCAGCGACGCCGCGACCGGACCCGACGGCTTGGGCGAACGGCCGTCGGGGACGCGCCGGATCAGCCACCTCGAGCAGCGCAGCCGCCGCCCGCACACGCCCCGACCGGCGCGTCGCCACCCGGCCCAGGGTCGTCGCCGCCACTCCTGGCGGGGCCGGATCGGCGCCCTGATCGCGGTCATCGTCGCGGGAGCGCTCATCTGGTTCCTGGTCGAGCTCTTCCAGCCCTTCGGGACCTCTCCGCACGGCAGCGTCGCCGTGGTCATCCCGCCCCACGCGGGCGCGAAGCAGATCGGCACCATCCTGCAGCGCGCCGGGGTCATACCGCACGGCTTCCTCTTCGACGTGCGCGCGACCCTGTCGGATGAGCGGGGAGACCTGCGTTCGGGCACGTACCACCTGCAGCAGGACATGAGCTACTCCGCGGTCCTGGCGGCGCTGACCAAGGCGCCGAAGGCGGCGCCGACCAGCGAGCTGACGATCAGCGAGGGCCACACCCGCCAGCACGTGGCGGCGCTGCTGCGCCGGCAGAAGATCCACGGCAGCTACCTGGCCGCCAGCCGCCACTCCCCGCTGCTCGATCCCCACAAGTACGGAGCGCCTCGCCGCGTCCCGTCGCTCGAGGGCTTCCTCTTCCCCGACACGTTCACGCTGGTGGCGCCGGTGAAGGCCTCGGCGATCGTCGCCGACCAGCTCAAGGACTTCAAGCGGCGCTTTGCCGGCGTCAACCTCGGCTACGCGCGCTCCAAGCACCTGACCCCGTACGACGTGCTCACGGTGGCGTCGCTGGTCGAGGCGGAGGCGGCGTCGGCGAAGGCGCGGCCGCTCATCGCCTCGGTCATCTACAACCGCCTGGCCGACCACATGATGCTGCAGTTCGACACCACGACCCAGTACGCCACGGGCAACTTCACCAAGCCGCTGACGGTGTCCCAGCTCAAGTCGAACTCGCCCTACAACACCCACACCCACTTCGGGCTGCCGCCCACGCCGATCAACAGTCCCGGCCTTGCGTCGATCGAGGCCGCTGCCCACCCCGCGCGCACGCACTACCTGTACTTCTTCGCCAAGCCCTGCTCGAACCAGAGCGTGTTCGCCACCAGCTACGCGCAGTTCCAGCACCTGCTGGCGGTCGACCGCCGCGCCCATTGCCGATGAGCGCGCGGCGCCGGCTCGGCGTCCTGGGCTGGCCGGTGGGCCACAGCCGCTCGCCCGCCATCCAGAACGCGGCGCTGCAGCGCGCCGGACTCACCGGCTGGCGCTACCAGCTCCTGCCCGTCCCGCCCCGGCTGCTCCCCGAACTCGTCCCAGCCCTGCCGGGGGCCGGGTTCGCCGGCGCCAACGTGACCATCCCCCACAAGGAGGCGGCGCTGCGGCTGGCCGGCGCGGCCACGGACCGCGCGCGCGCCATCGGGGCGGCCAACACCCTGACCTTCGAGGCTGACGGAGAGATCAGGGCCGACAACACCGACGCCCCGGCGCTCGTCGCCGCGCTGCCCTTCGGCGTGGATGGACGCACGGCGATGGTGCTCGGAGCCGGGGGCAGCGCGCGCGCCGCCGTGTGGGCCCTGCTCGATGCCGGGGCGGCAGAGGTGCGGATCTGGAACCGCACGCCCGATCGCGCCCGCGCGCTGGCCGCGGAGCTCGGCGCCGCCGCCGTAGAGCGTCCCGCCGCCGCCGACCTCCTGGTGCATTGCACTGCGGTCGGCCTGGACGGGTCGGATCCGTTTCACCGGCTCCCGCTGAGCGCCGGCGACCTCGCCGGCTACGGGTGCGTGGTCGACCTCGTCTACACCGCTGCCGGTACGCGGCTCATCGACGCCGCCCGGGACCGCCGGATCCCGGCCGTGGACGGGCTCGAGCTGCTCATCGGCCAGGGCGCGCTGAGCTTTGAGATCTTCACCGGGGCTCGGGCCTGCGTGCAGGCGATGCGCGCCGCAGCGACCCCGCCGCGGCCGGCTGGCTAACCTCCGCCGCCATGGCCAGCGAGGAGTCAGCCCCCGGGGATCAGGTCTGCCACCCGTGCCGCGGCACGGGTCATCTCATCTCCGGACTCGGAGGCGAGCCCCACCAGGTGGTGTGCCCCTGGTGTGAGGGAACCGGCCGGCGCATCCCCGGCCGCGACGCGCAGGAGCACCCCGCCGAGGGCGGGGGCGGCGCGCCCTAACCTACGTCGTCCGCATGGCCCTGACGCTGACCACCGCCGGCGAGTCGCACGGCCCCGGCCTCACCTGCATCGTCGAGGGCATGCCCGCCGGGCTGATCCTCGAGCGCGAGGCGCTGGACCGCGATCTGGGCCGGCGCCAGCTGGGGCATGGCCGCGGCGGGCGGATGAAGATCGAGCGCGACCGCGTCGAGGTCACCGGCGGCGTCCGCCACGGCCGCACCCTGGGCGGCCCGATCGCGCTCACGGTGACCAATCGGGACTTCGCCAACTGGGAGGAACGGATGAACCCGTGGCCCGTCGAGGCCCAGACGGCCGAGGTCCACCTTCCGCGCCCCGGTCACGCCGACCTCGTTGGCACCCAGAAGTACGGACTCACCGACGTGCGCGACATCCTGGAGCGCGCCAGCGCGCGCGAGACGGCGGCCCGTGTGGCCGGCGGCGCGGTCGCGAAGGCCTTCCTCGGCGCCCTCGGGGTCAGCGTCTTCTCCCACGTGATCCAGATCACCGGCGTCACCGCGCCGCGCCGCCACGACCTCACGCCCGAGGACTTCGCCGCCGTCGACGAGTCGCCGGTGCGCTGCCTGGACGACGAGGCGGGGCGCGCCATGGTGGCCGAGATCAACCGTCTGCGCAAGGCGAACGAGTCGCTCGGCGGAGTCTTCGAGGTCCGCGTTTTCGGGCTCGTCCCCGGCCTGGGGTCACACGTCTCCTGGCTCGAGCGGCTCGACGGCGTACTGGGCCAGGCGATCATGTCCATCCAGGCGATCAAGGGCGTCGCCGTGGGCGATGGGATCGAAGTCGCCGGCCTGCCGGGCTCCGAGGCCCACGACGAGATCTTCTACGACCAGGCCCGCGGGTTCTACCGCGAGACCAACCGGGCCGGCGGCCTGGAGGGTGGGATGACCACCGGCGATCCGCTCGTGGTGCGCGGCTACATGAAGCCGCTGCCCACGCTGACCAAGCCGCTGCGCTCCGTCGACATCGCGACCCACGAGCCCGCCGAGGCGCTGCGCGAGCGCACCGACTCGTGCACGGTCCCCGCCGCCGGGGTGGTGGGGGAGGCCATGGTGGCCTTCGTGCTGGCCGACGCCTACCGGCGCAAGTTCGGCGGCGACCACATCGACGATGCCAAGGCCGCGCTGGACGCCTACCGGCAGCGCATCGGGTGGCAGCGGCGATGAGCGTGCACACCCGCGACATCGCGCTGCTGGGGTCCTCCGAGGAGGCGCTGCGGGCTGCCGCTGACGGGATTGTGGAGCTGGGGACGCCCGGGGGCCGGGTCACCACGCATTCCGGCGCGGAGCCCGACACCGACGCCTTGGCGCACCACCTGGTCATCTGGGTCGACGCCGATGACGGCGGGTCGGTGCCGTGGGCGGTGGTCGACGTCGTCATCCCGGAGTCGCGGGCGTACGCGATGCGGGGGGTGACCGCTGCGCTGGAGGCGATGCCGCCTCAGACCAAGCTCCTGTGGGCGCAGACCGCCGGCGGCGACTACCCCGTCTATGTCGGCCCGGGCGCGCTGGGTCGCGAGAGCGCGTTCTGGCCGAGCACCGTGGAGGGCCGGCGCTTCCTCGTCACCGACTACAACGCGGGCCGTCTGTACGCCGACCGGCTGGAGCCGCTCGACGGGCGCGTGACGATCATGCCCGGCGAGCAGTCCAAGACGATCGCCCACGCTGAGATCGTGTGGACCGAGCTCGCCCGCGCCGGGATGACCCGCTCCGACGTCGTCGTCGCTCTCGGCGGGGGCGTGGTCGGCGATCTCGCCGGGTTCTGCGCGGCCACCTATCAGCGAGGCGTGCGGGTCGTGCAGGTCCCGACGACGCTCGTCGCCCAGGTCGACTCCGCGCTGGGGGGCAAGACCGGCGTGGACCTGCCCGAAGCCAAGAACTACGTGGGCGCCTACCACCAG
>DASXJW010000005.1:0-2225 GCA_036497165.1 Solirubrobacteraceae bacterium | reverse complement strand
GGAACCCGGGTGGCAGGGCTCCTCCCACCCAGCCACCCGGGTTTTGAGCTTTGAGCCAGGTATGAGTTCTCTTGACCTTCCGCGGAACCTTCGAACACGCGCTCGACGCGAAGCACCGGCTGACCATCCCGGCCAAGTTCCGTGGGGCACTGGCCAACGGCGTGGTCCTGGCTCCGTCACACGAGGTGGAGACGGGCGCGCCGCGAACGGTGGCCATCTGGACCCCCGAGGCCTACGACGAGTTCACGGGCACCTCGCTTGCCGGGCTCAACCCGTTCTCGCCGAAGGCGCGTGAGCTCAAGCGCTTCTTCTTCAACGCCTCCTTTGACACCGAGCTTGACTCCGCCAATCGCGTGATGATCCCGACCCCCCTTCTCGACTACGCCGCCCTCCACAAGGAGGTCGTCGTCACCGGCTCAGGCGAGTGCCTGGAGGTCTGGGATCGCGCGCGCTACGCGCAGAATTTCGAGGACGTTCTGACCCGCATTCCCGACATCGCGGCGAGCCTTGGCAACACTGCTTGACATGACCAAGACGCATATCCCGGTTCTGGCGGGTGAGCTCATCGAGCTGGCCAACCCGCGTCCGGGGGAGACCGCCGTCGACTGCACAGTCGGCGGAGGCGGCCACGCACGGCTGATCGCCGATCGGCTGGGGCCCGCGGGAACGCTGATCGGCGTCGACCGCGACCCGCTCGCCGAGGAGCGCTTTGCCGCCCTCGCCGCCGAGGTGCCGTGCGAGACGCGGTTCATCCGGGCCGATTTCGTCACCGCCCTGCACGAGCTGCGCCAGGAGCGCCTCACCGCCGACCTCATCTACCTGGACCTCGGGATGTCCTCGATGCAGGTCGATACCTGGGAGCGCGGGTTCTCGTACGCCTACGACGCCCCCCTGGACATGCGCATGGACCCCTCGCAGCCGCTGACGGCGGCCGAGGTCGTCAACACCTGGGACGAGCGGCGGCTGGCCCGTCTGCTGCGCGAGTACGGCGAGGAGCGCTATGCGCCGCAGATCGCCCGCGCCATCGGCCGGGCGCGTCGCCGCTCTGAGTTCGCCTCCACTCAACAGCTGGTGGAGGTCATCAAGAGTGCCGTACCCGTGCCCGCCCAGTTCGCCGGTGGCCACCCCGCCAGGCGCACCTTCCAGGCGTTGCGGATCGCCGTCAACGACGAGCTGGCGCAGTTGGAGGAAGCGCTGCCCATCGCCTGGGACCTGCTGGGGCCGGGGGGCCGGCTGGCGGCGATCTCGTTCCACTCTCTGGAGGACCGGCTGGTCAAGCGTTTTCTGACGGCTCGCGCGCGGGGATGCATCTGTCCGCCCGAGCTTCCCATCTGCGTGTGCGGACACCAGCCTGAGGCCGAGCTCCTCAACCGTCGTGCCGTGGCTCCGACACCGGGTGAAGTCGCCGCCAATCCTCGATCGAAATCCGCGCACCTGCGCGCCGCCAGAAAGCTGGAGGTCATCCCCACATGACGCCATCCGCGCTCACGCCCGCCGCCCGGGGGACCACAGAGAGGCCGAAGGCCGACGCTCCCTCCCGACCCTCCACAGCCCGGAGCGCCGGCCACGCCGCGGGTCTGCGCCGCCAGGTCGCGTCGCGCTCGCCGCGCCGTGTCTCGGGACCGGCGTCCGGCGCGGCCACCGTGGCCCGGCCCGCGGTAGCGCCGCGCACCGCCCCAGGGCGGACTGGTGCGGCGCGGACTGCTCCGTCGCGGTCGCGACCGCGATCGCGCAAACGGCCCGCGGCCCCCAGGGCGCCCTGGCGCATCCGCTCGGCCGCCTACGTCCGTGCTCTGCCCGACCACGCGCTGCTGGACCGCATCATTCGCGGCCGCGCCTGGATCCCGATCCTGGGAGTCCTGCTGGTGGGGATCGTGGCCATGCAGGTGGAGGTCCTGAAGCTCAACGCCGGGACAGGACGGTCCCTGGAGCGGGCCTCGGCCCTGCAGAGCCAGAACGAGCTCCTCCGCGCCGGCGTCGCCCGTCTCTCGGACGAGCAGCGCATCGAACGGCTCGCGGCCGGGATGGGCATGGTGATGCCGGCGCCTGACCAGATGCGGTTCGTCCGCAGCGGTCCCGCTGGCGTCGAGACCGCGCTGGACAGCATCAAAGCGCCCAACGCCGGAGACTTCCTGGCCCAACTGCCGACGATCGGCGCGCCCGCGGCCGCTCAGGGCACCGCGCCCAGCGCCGGCGTGGGGACGACGACCGGCGTCGGGGGCACC
>DASXJW010000004.1:0-3873 GCA_036497165.1 Solirubrobacteraceae bacterium | reverse complement strand
TCGCGCTGTCCCAGGCCACCTTCGCCCAGACCGTGGAGCGACTGGATGAGCGCGGCATCCGGCACAGCGGCGTCAAGGACCGCGGCTTCATGGACTCGATCTACTTCAACGATCCGCTCGGGCTGCTGATCGAGCTGGCGTCGTATCGCTTCGAGCCACCAATCGGGCACACCCATGCCGAGGTGCTGCTCGCCGCCCACCGGATCCGCGTGGCTCGCGGCGACTACAACATCGCTCCGATCCATCTCGCCGATGCGATCGAGGCGCTGGTCGCCGGCTCGCGCGACTCGCTATCGGAGGACCGAGGGCCCAAGGACCCCTACGGGCACGCCCGTCCAGCCGACGTCGGGCCGCCCGACGAGTAACGGCGTCCGCGCCCTACCGGACCGGCGCGACGAGCTCGTCGAGCAGGCCGCGCACACGCCCGCCGATGTCGTCCCGGATCGCCCGCACCTCGTCGAGGGATCGTCCCGAGGGATCCGGCAGATCCCAGTCGATGTAGCGCTTGCCCGGGATGTAGGGGCACTCGTCGCCGCAGCCCATCGTCACCACGAGATCGGCCTGCTCGGCCAGCTCCCGCGTGAGGAGCCGTGGAACGCGATCGGCGAGGTCCACGCCGATCTCCCGCATCGCCTCCACCACCTTCGGGTGGACGCGGTCGGCCGGGGTGGTCCCGGCGCAGAGCGCGCGGTGCCGGCCCCCGGCGGCACGCTCGAACAGCGCCTGGCTCATCTGCGAGCGCCCGGCGTTCTGCCGGCAGACGAACAACACGGTGGCCATTGCGGAACCCATTATTGCAATGACAGTTGTGAGTTCAATCGACATCCGTATATAGATGAACGTCGATGGGCCACGCCCCGGACGCCGCGCCGGCTGGCCCGAGCTGCGGGGCCCGACGGCGGTCCGCGGGCCATCGGCCGCGGACCGCGGCCCGGCTAGGTGATTGATTCCGCGGCCGCGTGGTTGCCGGGGAATTCGGGGATCAAGCCGGTCAAGGACGCAGGGCGAAGCCCATACTGGATGTATGGGCGAGCCCGAGGACGCCGATCCGGCGTAGATCATCCGGCTTCATCCGGCACGCGGGGTCGTGGAATCAACCGTCTAGGGTGCCTTGGCGGCGAGGACGTCGGCGGGCATGATCTCCGGCGGCACGGCCAGCAGCTCATCGGCGTTGGCCATCAGCGCCGCCGCGATCTCGCCGTTCACGTGAGCCTGACGGGCCTCCTGGGTCTCGAAGGTGTCGAAGATCCAGAACGTCGTCTCCGAGGTGCGCGCTGCGTACCAGGCGACCGTGCCCGTCTCGGCCTGCGCCAGGGGAAGGGCGCCGGCCAGCAGCTCCGAGACGGCCTGCGCTTTGTCGGGCTTGGCCTCGATGCGGGCAACGAAGGCATACGGGGTGGTCATTGGGCGGCTCCTCGAGCTCGGGGCATGTGGTCGCCCGACGCTACCGCTCCGAGAGGGTCGCGTGCTCCGGCTCGAAGCCGGGCAGCGTGTTTAGATGTTGCGACCGGCGGCCTGCCAGTAGCGCTCGCGGATCCGGCGCTTGTAGATCTTGCCCGACTCCTCGCGGGGCAGCTCGGTATCGAACACCACCACCCGCGGCACCTTGTAGCCCGCCAGCCGAGCGCGGACGTGGTCGCGCACCGCGGTCTCGGTGAGACCCGCCGAGGGGTCGGGATCCACGTGGGCGGCGAGGGCCTCGCCGTAGGAGTCATCGGGGATGCCGAACACGGCCACGTCGCGCACGCCGTGGAGTTCGAGCAGGCACGCCTCGATCTCGGCGGGGTAGATGTTCACCCCGGCCGAGATCACCATGTCGCGCGCCCGGTCGGACAGGTACAGGTAGCCGTCCTCGTCGACATGGCCGACGTCGCCGATCGAGATGTAGCCGTCGCGCTCGATCTCCCGGCGCTTGTCATCCTGGCCGAGGTAGGTGAAGCCCGGCCAGTAGGCGGGCGGGCGGATGAAGATCTCGCCGGTCTCGCCAGGGCCGAGCCGGCGCCCGTCGGCGTCGAAGACGTGGATGTCGGAGCCGCCGAAGGCACGACCGACCGCCCCCTCGTGGGCGAGCCACTCCTCGCTGTCGCATACCACGACGATCCCGATCTCGGTGGCGCCGTAGTACTCGCGGATGACCGGCCCGAACCAGTCGATGATCCGGCGCTTGATGTGAGCCGGGCACGGGGCGGCGGCGTGGACGACGCATTCCAGGGAGCCGAGGTCGTACTGCGCGCGAACCTCCTCGGGGAGCTCGAGCAGGCGAACGAACATCGTCGGAACCGTCTGGACGTGGGTGACCGCCTCAGACTCGACCAGCGCCAGGAACGCCTCGGGCGCAAAGCGCGGCATCACCGTCAGCTCCATGCCCAGCGCCAGCGCGAACAGGGCCTGCGCGTTCGGGGCGGAGTGATACATCGGCGCCGTCACCAGCGTGTGCATCCCGGGGCGCAGGCCCATCGCCGCGAGCGTCGCGGCCGCGACATCCCGCGACTGCTCCGGGGCCATCACGTCGCGGATCACCCCCTTGGGCAGGCCGGTGGTCCCCGAGGTGTAGATGAGGCTCATGGGGGCGGCGTCCAGCGGCTGGGCGTCGGGCTCGTGGGCGCCGATCCACTCGGCCAACAGCGGCCGGCGGCCCGTGACCGGCGCGGGGCCGTAGTGGGCGGTCAGCTCGTCGGGCACGGGGACCTCGACCAGCGGCACGCCGGCGGGCAGCACCTCCTCGACGTTGGCGATGAAGTCCGAGTGCGCGAACACCACCCGCGAGTCCGAATGGGCGATGACGTGACCCAGCTCCTTGCCGTGCCAGTGCCAGTTGACCGCGACCGGCACCGCCCCCAGCAGCCCGCAGGCGGCGCTGAGCGAGAGGAAGGTCGGCTCGTTGCGCAGGACGAGCGCCACGCGGTCCGAGTGGCGCACGCCCGCCTCGGCCAGCCCCGCCGCGGTGCGCGCCGCCTCCACACGCACCATGTCGTGGGGAATCTCGCGCTCCCCGTACCTCACCACCGGCCCGTCCATCGCCCTCTCCCTCCGACCCCGATGTGTCGGTGCATTTCACCACACCATCGCCACGCCCGACGTCGGCGCCATCCTGGGCCTGCGCGAGAACGCGTCCCACGCAGGCGCCGTCAGCAAACGTCCCACGCGACCTCCTCGCTGGGCCGGGCGGGACGTTTGCCCCCGTGACGGGCGCAGACATCCCACGGCGACTTGACCTCCGGGCCCGCTGGGACGTTGACCCCCGTCACCGGCGCCAACATCCCGCGCCGCCGCGCGGCCCGCACCGGCGGGACGTTTGCCGAGCGGCCCGCAGCGGCGGGACGTTTGCCGCGCGGCCCGCACCGGCGGGACCTTTGCCGCCCAACCCCGCCGCTGCGCCGCTACGCCCCGGCGCGCCCGACGTCGGGGCGTACTCAGAGCCGGTGTCGAACGCCGCCCCTGCCGCGTCCGGTATGGCTTGGGCGGCCCGATCCTGCGGGCCTTCCACACCTCCTCGCACGGCCAGCGCCGCGCCCAGTCCAGCGTCATCCACTGATGCCGCGTGCCGGCATCGGCCGGCGGCTGGATCTCGACCAGCCCCTCGATCTCGAGGCCGCAGTCGCGCAGCAGGGCGATCATCTCGCCGTGGGGGAGGTGGAACTCGATCGATGGCGGCCCGTCAGACCAGGTCATCCGGTGCATCCCAAAGAGCGGCCGCGCCAGCCGCTCGCCGGCCGGCACGTCCTCGCCTTCGTCGGGGTCGCAGAGCATCGAAGACGCAATGTAAGCAGCGCTGGCCAACACGCAACCATTTAGTTGCGCTAGATTGTGCATCGATGGACGCCGAGCAGCAGCTACGCGAGGTCTACGTCGCCTTCAACGCGCGCGACGTCG
>DASXJW010000003.1:0-18489 GCA_036497165.1 Solirubrobacteraceae bacterium | reverse complement strand
GGTGACGGTGATGAGAAGCCCGGCGGTGCCGTCAGAGACGCCGAACGCCCCGGCGAGGGTGTGCAGCAGCGGCTGGGCGTAGTAGACGTTGGCCGCGGCGGCCCCGCAGGCGAGCGCCAGCAGCAGCACGAGTCCACGGCTGAGCCCGCCCCCGAGCGCCGCGATGTCGCCGTCTGGGCGCCGTTGCGTCAGTTCAGGCATCGTGAGCTGACCATAGAAGGCCCCACCGCCTCAACGAACGGCCCCGGACTGCCGACAACCACCGAATGCACCCGAAGGTGGAGATGCCCGCCGGGCTGCGCCAGATCACGACCGTGCGCCCCACCTACATCAAGCTCGACCGCTCCCTGATCAGCGGGATCGACTCCGATCCCGACCGGGGCGCGCTCGTCTCGGCGATGCTCGGCTACGTTCGGCAGACCGGCGGTTACCTCGTCGCCGAAGGGGTCGAGACCGAGGCCGAGCTCGAGACGCTGCTGACGCTGGGAGTCACCCTCGTCCAGGGCTACCTGGTCGGCCGGCCGGCCCCGCCGTGGCCCGCGGTGGCAGGGTGGTCAGGCGCTGGGCGAGACGCTGCTGGATCGTGTCGTCGTGCTCGGCGATGAGCAGCACCTCGTCCCAGAGGTCGTGCGCGATGATCGTGTCCAGGATCGCTTCCAGCGAGGCCTCCTCCAGGGCCAGCGTCGCCGTCACCATCTCGGCGCGCTGGCGCTGGGAGAGGTGATTGAGCAGGTCCAGCGCCTGCAGCCACAGGTCCCCGCGCGCGGCCGCGGCGAGGATGCCCGCCGCGCGCTTCGCGGCCAGCCGGCCGAGCAGGCGGCTGATCTGAGCCTTGTCCTCGAGCACGAACGCGACCTGGAGCACGGCCTCGTCATCCATCGTGCCCAGCGCGGCGGCGATCGCGGCGTCCCCGAGATGGCCGACGAAGCGCCCCATGGTGACGTACTCGCGGCGGGCCACCAGCTCGGCGGTCACCTGTCCGATGAGCGCCGGGGCGATCTGCGCGATGAGGGCCTCAGCCCGCCGCGGGTCGAGCTCCACGGCGACGTCGGCCAGGAACGGGGGCGGCAGCTTGCCCGCCACCTCGACCGCCTTGTCGGTCTCCAGGAGGCCGGCCAGCCGCGCCGAGAGCAGTGGACCGAAGGCGCGCTGGCCGATGCTCGCGGTCAGGCCCGAGGGGAGCAGGCGGCTGGCGGCGGCCAGCCGGCGCAGCGATCCCCCGTGGGCGTCGTAGAGCGTTTCGGTGACGCCATCGCGCAGCGCGCGCAGGTCCTCGGGCGGGAGGCGCTCGAGGTAGGCCAGGCGGGCGGGATCGCAGCCGAGCAGCCGCGCGAGCTTCAGTGTCTCGGCGCGGGCCTGGAGCATGTCGGCGGCGCGGCTCATCCGACGACGCGCTTGATCGGGCCGCGCAACAGGCGCGGAATGTGGCCGAGCGCGCGGTCGCCGGCCTCGGCCAGGGCGGCCGCCTGACGGTGCCGGGCGTCCGCGATGGCGGCGCCGAGGTCGCGCAGCTCCTCCTCGGTGAGCGCGCGCAGCGCGTCGGGCGCGGTTTCGCCAAGCTGCGCGCGAAGGGCGCTGAACGCGTCGTCTGGCACTGCGGCCCTTCTACCCGCTAATGACGGTGGCGCGCCGGTGCGCGGTGGCGGGACGGACCGGGCGGCATGGCCGCGTAGTATCAGCGATCGCTTCTCGATGCGCGCCCTCGTTTCCTCTACCGAGCCTCCCCACGCCGAGCTGGCCGATGTCCCCGAGCCCTCGCCGCTTCCCAACGAGGCGGTCGTCTCGGTCAGCGCGATCAGCCTGAACCGCGGCGAGGTCCGGCGCCTGGAGCGCATGGAGCCCGGGACGATCGCGGGCTGGGATCTCGCCGGGACGGTGAACCGGCCGGCCGAGGACGGCAGCGGCCCGCAGGCGGGCGCCCGGGTGGTCGGGGTCAAGCAAGCGGGCGCGTGGGCCGAGCGGGTGGCGGTCGCCACCGAGTTCCTGGCCGAGCTTCCGGAGGGCATCTCCCTCGAGCAGGCCGCGACTCTGCCCGTGGCGGGGCTGACCGCGCTGCGGGCCCTGGAGATCGGCGGCTTCGTGCTGGGCAAGCGGGTTCTGGTCACCGGCGCCAGCGGCGGCGTGGGCCACTTCGCCCTCCAGCTCGCCTCCCTCGCGGGGGCCCACGTGACCGGCGTCGCCCGGCGCGCCGAGGGACTGCGCGAGCTCGGGGCCGACGAGGTCGTGTCCGAGCTCGAGCCCGAGGGCGAGACGTTTGACGTGATCCTCGACGCCATCGGCGGGCCTGTGCTGGGCGCCGCGCTGCAGCGCGTGGCCCCGCGCGGCACCGCGGTCAGCTTCGCCGCGACCGTGCCCGAGCCGGTCAGCTACCCGACGCGCGAGCACTTCTCCCGCGCCCCGGGCGCGGTGCTGCACGGCCTCTACATCTTCGACGAGCTCGACCACACCCGCAGCGCCTCCCCGGACCTGCGGCGCCTCGCCGACCTGGTGGCCGCGGGGCGGGTCGATCCCCAGGTCGGGCTCAGTCTGCCGTGGAGCGAGGCGGCCGAGGCCATAGCGGCCCTGCTTGACCGCAAGGTCTCCGGTAAGGCCGTGCTGACGCTCGACTGACAGGTTCTGTCGCGCTGTTGTGCGTGGGGGCACGACGCGAGCGCACGTCAGCGGCGGCGGTGAAGGGGCGGTGCTGGTTGCGGCATCGATCTGTCGAGTCAACCTATGGCCCGAAGTCTCCCCGCCCGCGCCCGGACGCGCTGCCGGGCAAAGAGCACGAGTCGCATCGAAATACTCCCTCCGGCCCGATGGGCCACCGGGGCAAAACTCGCCGAATTGCACGGCAAACGCTCGTCAGGATCCGGTCAGCGGCTCGTCAGGCCGTGGCGGGAGCCTTGTTGCGCGTTCATTAGGCCGGGGTCGCCGTCGCTCCCACCCGTTCGCATCAACGCCGGGATGGGATTAGATTGTGCTCTGGGACCACGAACCTCTTGGAGGAGGATCAGTGAAGAGATACGTCAGACCGTTGGCGGCATGGCTGCTGACGGCCGTAGCCGCGCTCGCAATCGCGGCGTGCGGCGGCAGCAGTTCATCGTCGAGCAGTTCCAGCGCGGCCACATCCAGTGCTGCGGCCAGCTCCGGGGGCAGCAGCTCCGGTCCGATCAACGTCGTCGTCGGCACGGCACCGGACTCGCTTGACCCGGGGTTCGGATACACCACCCAGGCGGCTGAGGCCGACTGGCTGTCCTACACCGGTCTGACCACCTACGCGCATGCCAACGGGCAAGCGGGTGGGCAGGTCATCCCCGGCCTCGCCACGGCACTGCCGACGGTCAGCGCCGACGGCAAGACCTACACGGCCACGCTGCGCCCCGGGCTGCACTACTCAAATGGCGCGGCGGTCAAGGCCTCTGACTTCGCCTACACCATCGAGCGCTCGAGCAAGATCCCCTGGGGAGGGGCAGGCCAGTTCTATGGCGGGACGATCGTCGGCGCGGCCGACTACGCGGCCGGCAAGGCCAAGTCGATCTCCGGGATCAAGGCCGATGACGCCACCGGCAAAATCACGATCCACCTGATCGCCCCCTACGGCGCGTTCGACAACGTCCTGGCGTTCCCGTCCTCGGGCCTGGTTCCGTCCGGGACGCCGATGAAGAACATGCCCAACAGCCCGCCGCCGGGCGTCGGGCCGTACAAGATCACCAACGTCGTCGCCAACCAGTCGTTCCAGGTGGTCAAGAACTCCCACTGGACGCCGATCCCGGGGATCCCCTCGGGCTTTAGCGACATCAGCGTGAAGATCTCGTCCAACGTGTCGTCGAACGCCCTCGCGGTGCTGCAGAACTCCGCCGACGTGTTTGACTGGGCCGACACGATCCCGGGCAGCCTGCTGCCGCAGATCCAATCGCAGGCCTCGAGCCGGTACTCCAAGAAGGTCATGAATTCGACCTACTACGTGTTCATGAACACCAAGACCAAGCCGTTCTCCAGCCAGCTGGCGCGCGAGGCCGTGGTCACCGGCCTTGATCAGCGCGCGATGAGCCGCCTGGGCTCGGGCACCCTGATCCCGGGCTGCTTCTTCCTGCCCCCACAGATGATTGGTCACCCCACCGGGCAGTGCCCGTACGGCAATCCCGCCAACGGCGGGGACCTGGCCAAGGCCAAGCAGTTGGTCAAGCAGTCGGGCATGGCCGGCACGCCGGTCACGGTGTGGTCGGAGACCAGGACACCACGTCAGCAGTGGATGACCTACTACACCCAGTTCCTGAACCAGATCGGCTTCAAAGCCAGCCAGAAGGTGATCGCAGACGCGACCTACTTCCCGACCATCGGAAGCCTGAAGCTCAACCCGCAGACGGGCTTTGCCGACTGGAATCAGGACTTCCCGAACCCGATCGACTTCTACCTGCTGGTGCAGGGGTCGGCGATCCAGCAGACCAACAACCAGAACTTCGGACAGGTCAACGATCCGCACGTCAACAGCACCTCCGCAAAGCTCGGCGCGACCCCGGGGAGCAAGCTCGCCTCGATCGCCGGGCAGTGGCAGGCGCTTGACTCCTACCTGGCCCAGAAGGCCTACATAGGCGTGTTCGGCTACCAGACCTTCCCGGCGTTCACCTCGACCCGGATCGATCTGAGCAGCGCCATCTTCCATGGCCTGTACGGGTGGGACTGGAGCAGTCTGAAGCTCAAGTAGCCCGAGGGTGGGCCGGGTCGGATAATCTGTCCCGGCCCACCTGGGCATTGACGATGGCAACCACCTCAGCCTCAGGCACCGAGTTCTCGGGCGAGATACCCGTCTCGTCCGAGGGTGTCGGTGAGATCCCGCCCGGGATCGGGCCGTGGCAGCTGGCCTGGAGGCGACTGCGTCGCAACAAGACGGCGCTGTTCTTCGGCGGTCTGTTCTTGTTGATCGTGGTCCTCTGCATGTTGGCGCCGGTCTACTCCCACCAGATCGCCCACGCGGGGCCCGCGGACGGATTCCCGGACAAGCAGATCCACGTCGGCGGCACGACCGAATACGTCCTCGGCGTCACCGGCATCCCGATCGGGCCCACGTGGCACAGCCGGTTCTTCCTCGGCGCCGACGGGAGCGGCCGCGACGTGGCCGTGCGGCTGCTGTATGGCGGGCGCAACTCGCTGGAGATCGGCGCCATCGCCACCATCATCACGATGATCCTGGGGGTGCTGCTGGGAGTCGTCGCGGGCTATCTGCGGGGGTTCAGCGACGGGGTCATTCGCTTCGGGCTCGACGTGCTGTGGGCGTTCCCGGCGGTGCTGCTGGGCGTGTCGCTGGGAGTCTCGATCGCCGTGGGCGGTCTTGGCCCGATCAAGGGCAACTCGCTGTACGTGCCTGCCTTGGTGATCGGGATCGTGTACATCCCGTATGTGGCCAGACCGGTGCGCGGGCAGGTGCTCGGCCTGCGCGAGCGGGAATTCGTGGACGCCGCGCGCCAGCAGGGACTGTCGCACTCGCGGATCATGCTGTTCGAGATCCTGCCCAACCTGGCGAGCACGATCGTGGTGTTCATGCCCCTGATCCTGGCCAATGCCATCCTGCTCGAGGCCGGGCTGTCGTATCTCGGCGCGGGTGTGCAGCCGCCCAACGCGTCGTGGGGGACGATGATCTCGGACGGCATCAACAGCATCCCCGCCGCCTTCCACAACGTGCTCGTACCCGGCATCATGCTGGTGCTGACGGTGATGTCGATCAACGTCTTCGGCGACGGCCTGCGAGACGCGCTTGACCCTCGCGCCAAGGTGAGGATCGCGCACTGATGGCCCGGTTCATCGTTCGGCGGCTGCTGACGATGATCGCGGTGCTGTTCGCCATCTCGCTGGTCACCTTCGCCATCTTCGAGGCGATCCCCAGCGACCCGGCGGTGCGCTTGGCCGGCCGCCATGCCACTCCGCAGCAGATCCAGCAGATCTCCGAGAAGTACGGCTTCAACAAGCCGTTCTACGTGCAGTACCTGCGCACGATGAAGAACATCTTCACCGGCCAGGCGTACTCCTACACCCAGGGCTTCAGCGTCACCGACGAGATCAAAGCGGGCCTGCCGGCGACCGTCTCGCTGGCGCTCGGCGCCGGCGTGCTGTGGCTGCTGACCTCGATATTCGTCGGCACCCTGGCGGCGGTCAGGGCGGGCCGCTACACCGATCGGATGCTGACCGTCCTGTCGATGGCGGGCGTCTCGTTCCCGCCGTTCTTCCTAGGCGCGGTGCTGATCTACTTCCTGGGCTACCAGGCCCACATCTTCCCGTTGGGGGGCTACGTGAAGCTGACCAGCGACCCGTGGCAGTGGCTCACGCACATGATCCTGCCCTGGTTCACGCTGTCGGTGCTGTTTGTCGGCTTCTACTCCCGCGTACTTCGCTCGACGATTCTCGACACCGTCAACGAGGACTATGTGCGTACCGCGCACGCCAAGGGCCTGTCGGACAATCAGGTGCTGATGCGTCACACCCTTCGCAACAGTCTGATCCCGATCATCTCGCTGTGGGGCCTTGACCTGGCGCAGGTGATCGGCGGCGGCGCGATCCTCACCGAGTCCGTGTTCAACCTGCACGGGATCGGACAGCTCGCGGCCCAATCCATCGCCGGGCTCGACATCATCGTGATCCTGGTGATCGTGATGTTCACCGCATTCGCCGTCGTGATTCTCCAGGCGGTTATCGACGTCGTGTACGCGTTGCTGGATCCTCGGATCAGGCTGGTGTGATGACGGCCGACCGCCCGCTGCTGGAGGTCTCAGACCTCAAGGTCTCATTCGCCATCGAGGATGGCACCGTGCGCGCGGTCGACGGCGTGTCGCTCACGGTGGCGCGGGGCGAGGTGGTGGCAATCGTCGGCGAGTCGGGATCGGGTAAGTCGGTCACGGCGATGACCCTGATGGGCCTCACCCGTGGGCCCAATGCCCGGTTTGAGGGGACGGCGACGTTCGACGGGACGGAGCTCATCACGGCCCGCCCCGAGCAGTTGCAGCGAATCCGCGGCGCCGGGATCGCAATGGTGTTCCAGGACCCGATGAGCTCACTGGATCCCGTCTATCGCGTCGGCGATCAGATCGTGGAGCAGATCCGCGTCCACAACCGCAACGTCTCCAAGGCTCAGGCGCGCGATCAGGCGGTGACTTTGATGGAGCGGGTGGGGATTCCTCGAGCCTCGGAGCGGCTGCGTTCCTACCCGCACGAGTTCTCCGGCGGAATGCGGCAGCGTGTGATGATCGCGATGGCGCTCTCCTGCTCGCCCAAGCTGCTGATCGCCGACGAGCCGACGACGGCGCTGGATGTCACGATCCAGGCGCAGATCCTCGACGAGCTGCGCCAGCTGCGCGACCAGACGGGCGCCGGGATCATCCTGGTCACCCACGACCTTGGGGTGGTCGCCGACATCGCCGACCGCGTCATCGTCATGTACGCCGGGCGGGTGGTCGAGGAGGGGACGCTGGACGAGATCTTCTACGACCCGCAGCATCCCTACACCTGGGGGCTGCTGGGATCGATCACACGTATCGACGCGGATCGCACGCAGCGGCTGCCGGCGATCCCCGGGCAGCCGCCGTCATTGCTGCGTCCGCCCAAGGGCTGCCACTTCCGCCCCCGCTGTCCGCACGCGTTCGACCGCTGCACCGAGGTTCCGCCGCTCGAGAACCGCGTGCCGGGTGAGCCGACGAGCCGTGACCGCTGCTGGCTGAGCCTGGAGGACAAGCGTCGCCTGCGCCAGGTCGGCGACCAGATCGGGCTGTCCAGTCCAGAGCCGGTGATCTCATGACGGAGCCGGAGGCGCCGGTGCAGGGGACGGGAGCCCGCGACGGCGACCCCAGCGGCACCGGCCCGTTGCTCGACGTCGAGCACCTCCGGGTGCTCTTCCCCATCAAGGCCGGCGTCATCATCGACCGCCAGGTCGGCCACGTGCACGCCGTCGACGACGTTTCGTTTCGCCTGCGAGAGGGGGAGACGCTCGGCATTGTGGGCGAGTCCGGCTGCGGCAAGACGACGCTCATACGCGTGCTCGTCAGGCTGATCGCGGCCACCTCAGGCTCGATCCGCTTCCGCGGCCAGGACATCACCAAGAGCGGGCGTAAGGAGCTGGAGCCCATCCGCAAGGAGATGCAGATGGTCTTCCAGGATCCGCAGGCCTCGCTGAACCCGCGCAAGCGCGTGGGCCAGCTCCTGGCAACGCCGTTGAAGGTGCGAGGCGTGCCGAGGGGCAAGCTGACCAGCGAGAGCCGAGAGCTGCTCGAGAAGGTCGGCATGTCCAGCGAGGTGCTCAACCGCTTCCCCCACGAGTTCTCCGGAGGACAGCGCCAGCGCATCGGGATCGCCCGCGCGCTCGCCGTCAACCCCCGCCTCATCCTGCTGGATGAGCCGGTGTCCGCGCTGGACGTCTCGATCCAGGCACAGGTCATCAACCTTCTCGACGAGCTCCAGAACGAGATGGACCTGTCCTATGTCTTCGTGGCCCACGACCTCAGCGTGGTGCGCCACGTCTCTGACCGGATCGTCGTCATGTACCTGGGCAAGCTGATGGAAGTCGCGCCCGCCGAGGAGCTCTACAACAAGCCCATCCACCCCTACACGTCGGTCCTCCTGGGCGCCATCCCCATCCCTGACCCCAAGCAGAACCGCGCGCGTGAGCGCGCCGTGGTCAGCGGCGAGCCGCCCAACCCGATCAGCCCGCCATCGGGGTGCCGCTTTCACACGCGCTGCTCGCGTGCGACCGAGGTCTGCCGGACGGTGGAGCCGCAGCTCACCGAGTACCCGGGCGGACACCTCGCCGCCTGCCACCACCCCCAGCACGTCACTGCCGAGGAGATCGCCCAGGCGACGCGGTCAGATGCCACCCCGCTCACCGCGGGCGACGCCACGCCGGACACGTCGGGCGGTTCCGACGGCAACGTGAGCGTGTCGGCGCCGGCGTAGGCGGCGGGTAAGGGGTCGGGCTCGGCCCGGTAAGGGGTCATCGCCGGCAATAGGCTGCGTTTGTCCGATGTGGGGCTGACGGCCTCAGTTCATTCTCGACGGCACGGTGTCAGCCAACGAGAGGACTGAGGAATGCACCCCCAATTCAGCGCAGTCATGGCGGAGAGCCGCAGCCAGGATCTCCGCCTCGTCGCACAGCAGAGCCGCGGGACCCGCGGCGCCACGCGGCCGGCGCGAGTCCTATCCGCGCTCCGGCGATACTTCGTACATGCCATCCCGGTTGACCAGCAACCACTTCGTGGGTCGGGTCGGCGAGCTGGCCGAGCTGGAGCTCGCCGTCCAGGAGGCCAGCGCCGGCCGGCCCACGCTCGTCCTGCTCGGCGGTGACTCCGGCGTCGGCAAGACCCGTCTTGTCGGCGAGCTGGAGCACCGCCTCGCGGGGGGGCGCGACGGGGCGCCTCTGATCCTCCGCGGCGACGGAGTCGAGCAGGCCGACGGCGAGCTCCCCTACGCGCCGCTCCTCAGCGCCCTGCGTCCGCTGGTGCGCGAGCGCCATCCCGCTCTGCAGGATCTGAGCGCGGGCGGTCGCCGGCAGCTGGCGACGATCCTGCCCGGGCTCGAGGACCAGGGCCGGACCGAGCAGGCCGGCGCCCCCAATGACCAGCTTCGCCTGTTCGAGGCCATGCTCGAGCTGATCGACTGCCTCACCGGGATCGCGCCCCTCGTCCTCGTCCTGGAGGACATGCACTGGGCCGACCGCTCGACACGTGCCTTCACCGCGTTCCTGGCGCGCACCCTGCGCCAGGAACGGGTCTGCGTGATCCTCACCTACCGCGCCGATGAGCTGCACCGCCGCCATCCCCTGAGGCCGCTGGTCGCCGACCTCGAGCGCCTGGAGCGCGCCCGCCGGATCGGGCTCGGGCCCTTCGACCGCGCCGAGCTCGGCGAGGCCCTCGCCGACATCCTGGGCGCCGAGCCCGACACGATGCTGCTCAACCGCCTGTTCGCGCGCAGCGAGGGCAACCCGCTGTACACCGAGGAACTGCTGGCGGCCGGCCTCGACGGCCGGGGCGCCGCTCCCCAGAGCCTGCGCGACGCGTTTCTGCTCCGCATCGAGCGGCTGTCCGCCGACGCGCAGCGGGTGGCTCGCGCCGTCGCGGTGGCCCGGAACGCCGACGAGGCGATGCTGTCCGCGGTGGCCGGGCTGGAGCGCAGCCCCCTGCAGGACGCGCTGCGCGAGTCGGTATCCGAGCAGGTGCTGGTGGCCGATGCCGACGGGCGCTTCGGGTTCCGCCACGCCCTGCTGCGCGAGGCCCTCTACGACGACCTGCTCCCCGGTGAGCGGGGTGAGCTGCACATGGCGATGGCGCGCGAGCTCGAGCAGCGCTGCGGCGCCGACGACGATCGCGAGCTCGAGCGCGCCTCCTCGATCGCGGCGCACTACGCCGCGGCGGGTGACCAGCCCCATGCGCTGCGCAGCATGATCGCCGCCGCTCGCGCCGCTCATAAGGTCTACGCCTACGGCGAGGCCGCGCACCTCACCGAGCGCGCGCTGGAGCTGTGGCCACGCGTGGACGGCCCCGAGGAGGTGGCGGGCCTGGATCACGTGACCCTGCTGACGATGGCCTCCAACGCGCATCAGATCCTCGACGAGCGCACGCGGTCCGAAGTGCTCATGCACGAGGCGCTGCGCGAGCTCGATCCCGACGCCGAGCCGGCCCGTTACGCGGGACTGCTGGCCCAGCAGGCGCGCATCACCTGGGCACTGAACCGCGGCGAGGAGGCGCTGACCATCGCCGAGCGGGCGCTGGCCATGCTGCCCGAGGACGACCCGGGCGGGGAGCGCCCGCTCCTGCTGGCCTGGCTGGCGCGCACGCGCTACCTGCGCGGCCGGTTCCGCCACGCGGCGACCGAGGGCGAGGCGGCGCTGGAGGTGGCCATCGCCGCCGGCGACCGCACGGCGGAGACCGAGCTGCTCAACACCCTGGGCATGGCGTATGTCTCCCAGGGCCAGGTCGAGAAGGGGATCATGTCGCTGCAACGCGCGATTGCCATCGCGCGGGAGCGAGATGACTTCGACAGCCTGGCCACGGCGTACTCGAACCTCGCCGACATGCTCGACCACACCGGGCAGACCGCGGAGGCCCTGCGCACGGCCCAGGAGGGGCTCAGGGTCACACCCACCCATCACGTGCGCAGCTACGCATGGATGAAGCTCACCGTCGCTCAGATGGCGTTCGCGGCTGGGGCCTGGAGCCAGGCTCAGGACGCGCTCTCGCCGTCGCCGACGCGAGCGGCCGGACTGCTCTTCATCTTCCGCAAGCTGGGCGGCGCCGAGGTCGCTCTGGGCATCGGCGACGAGGATGCGGCGGCGGACTGCCTAGACGCCGCCGAGGATCTCGTCTCCGTGACCAACCAGCCACAGTGGATCAGCCTCTTCGGCGCGCTTCGCGCCGACCTGCTGGTGCGCCGGCGGGATCTCGCGGGCGCTCAGGCCGCGGTGCAGCAGGCCCTGGACCGCCTGGAGGTCTGCACCGACGACGTCAGCGGGATCGCGTGGGTGAGCTGCATCGGCCTCTGTGTCGAGGCCGACCGGGCGCAGCGGGCGCGCGACCTGCGCGAGGCCGGCGAAAGGCGCGACGCCCTGACGCGGGCCCGCCTGCATGCCGACCGGCTCGCCGCGGCGGCTCAGGACGGCGGCCCGGTGGAGCACGCGCGACTGATCCAGGGCAAGGCGGAGCTGGCACGGGCGCGCGGGCGGGGCGGGGCTCGCGAGTGGCATCGGGCGGCCGCCGTCTGGGACCAGCTCGAGCGGCCGTATTCCGCGGCCATCGCGCGCTGGCGCGAGGCCGAGGCGCTGGCTGCGGCCGAGGACCGCGCGGGCGCGGCCGAGGCCGCGGCGGTCGCCCTGGAGGTGGCCATCGAACTGGGCTCTGAGTGGCTGGTCCGCGAGGTCCGGACGCTGGGCGAGCGGGCCCGCCTCGAGCTGGCGCAGGCCGCGGTCGGGGCGCGCGCGGGAAACGGCAACGGCGCCGCCGGGGCATCCGAGGACGACGAGGAGCCAGACCCGTTCGGGCTGACCCCGCGCGAGCGTCAGGTCCTGGCCCTGCTCGCCGAGGGCGCGACCAATCGCCAGATCGGCGCCGCGCTGTACATGGCCGAGAAGACCGCCAGCGTGCACGTCTCGCGCATCCTGAGCAAGCTCGGCGTCCAGGGCCGGACCCAGGCCGCCGCCGTGGCGCACCGGCTGCACCTGGCCTAGCCCCCTCGCCACGTGCGGGCGCGTAGATTGGACGGCGATGCGCACGCCCGCGGAATGGGAGCCCCATGAACGGACCCTGATGGGGTGGCCGTGCCGGACCGAGCTGTGGGGCGAGACGATGGACCAGGCGCGCGCGGACTACGCGACGGTGGCCAACGCCATCGCGGCCTTCGAGCCGGTGACGATGATCGCCAATCCCGGAGGCGATGCCGCCGACGCGCGTGCCGCCTGCGCCGGCAACGTGGAGATCCTGGAGCTGCCGCTGGACGACTCGTGGCTGCGCGACTTCGGTCCGATCTACGTGGTCGACGAGGAAGGTGGGTCGCGCCAGGCGGTGCACTTCGGCTTCAACGCCTGGGGGGAGAAGTTCTCGCCGTGGGACCGCGATGCCGCGGTGGGACGGCTCGTCGCCGAGCACCTGGGAGACCCGGTGGTGGAGGGCGGGATGGTGCTGGAGGGTGGCTCGATCCTCACCGATGGCGTGGGGACCCTGCTGACGACCGAGCAGTGCCTGCTGAACCCCAACCGCAACCCCGCGATGTCGCGCGAGGAGATCGAGGGCGTGCTGGGCGCCCGGCTGGGGGTGCAGGAGATCCTGTGGCTGGGGATGGGCCTGCTGGAGGACCGCGACACCGACGGGCACGTCGACCTCATCGCGGCCTTCACCCGCCCCGGCGAGGTGCTGCTGCAGGTGGTGGGCGAGGAGAACCCCAACCATGCCAACTGCCAGAGAAACCTCTCAGTACTGGTGTCCCATGGGGTACAGGTGATCGAGATGCCGTACCTGCCCTATGCCACGGTCGCCGGCGAGGAGATCGCCGCCAGCTACCTGAACTTCTATCTGTGCAACGGCGGCGTGATCGTGCCCGTGGCCGGCGCCGATTGCGACGGCGCGGCGCTCGAGATCATCGCGGGCTGCTATCCCGGCCGCGAGGTCGTGCACGTGCCCGGCCTCGTGCTGGCCTACGGCGGCGGGGGCCCGCACTGCATCACCCAACAGGTACCGTTGGCCGATGCGCGATCCTGAGCTCATCACCGCGTTCCCGCCGCCGCCGTCGCCCGCGCGTACGCGGCCGCCCGAGCGCGCCCCGCTGCGCCTGGGCCTCGTCCAGGAGCGCTGGCATGCCGATCGCGCCGAGCACGAGCCCGCCCTGGCCGCCGGCATCAGGATGGCCGCGAGGGCGGGGGCCACGATCGTCTGCCTCCAGGAGCTGACGTTGTCGCGGTACTTCGCCGTCACCGCCGACGGCCCTCAGGCCGGCGGCGCCGAGCCCGAGGACCTCGAGGACGGTCCCACGGTGGCCTTCGCGCGCCGCGCCGCCGGCGAGTCCGGCGTCTACGTGCACGCCTCGCTGTATGAGCGCGCTGACGCTCAGGATGGCTTGGGCTACAACACCGCGGTGGTGGTGGCGCCCGACGGCGCGCTGGTCTCGCGCACGCGCAAGCTCCACATCCCGGTCACGGCCGGCTACTACGAGGATCACTACTTCCGCCCTGGACCCGCCGGCGGCGACGCCTTCCCCCTGATCTCGCTGCCCACCGACGACGCCCAGGCGCGCCTGGGAGCGCCGACGTGCTGGGATCAGTGGTTCCCGGAGTTGGCGCGCGCCTACTCCCTGGAGGGTGCGGAGGTCCTCATCTACCCCACGGCGATCGGCTCCGAGCCCGACCACCCCGACTTCGACACGCAGCCGCTGTGGCAGCAGGTGATCGTCGGCAACGGGATCGCCAACGGCACCTTCATGGTGGCGATCAACCGCACCGGGGTCGAGGACCCGCTCACCTTCTACGGGTCGAGCTTCATCTCCGATCCCTACGGCCGCGTGCTGGTCCAGGCGCCCCGCGACCGTCCTGCGGTCCTCGTCGCCGACCTGGACCTCGACCAGCGCCGCGACTGGCTCGAGCTGTTTCCGTTCTTGACGACGCGCCGGCCCGACGCCTACCAGCTGCTCACGCGGTCCCGGCCGCCCGCGCCAGCTTCTTCCCCGGGTTGAGCAGGCCCTTGGGGTCAAACAGCCGCTTGACCGCCTCGTGGAGGTCGAGCGCCGGCGCCGGCCACTGCAGCGACAGCGCCCCGCCCTTGGCCACGCCCAGCCCGTGCTCGCCGGAGACGGTGCCCCCGAGCTGCACGGCCAGCCGGTAGAGCTCCTCGACCGCCGCCTCGGCGCGGCGCGCCTCCGTCTCGTCCTCGCGGTCGATCAGGAACGTCGAGTGCAGGTTGCCGTCCCCGGCATGGCCCCAGCTGCACGCGGGCAGGCCGTGGCGCTCCCCGATCTCCCGCGTTGCGGCGATCGCCGCGGCGAGATGCTCGAGCGGCACGACGATGTCCTCGGACACCTTGCCGCCGCGGGCGGTGGTCACCGCCGGTCCGACGCCGCCGCGCCAGCGCCACAGCTCCCGGATGGGGCCGCGCTCCGCGGGCGCGTAGGTGGCGAGCGCTCCCGGCGCCATCGCCTCCAGCAGCTCGCCCTGCAGCCGCGTCGCCTCGGCCTCGGAGCCGTCGGCCTCGGCGATGAGCATGAACGCCGGCTCGCTCGGCGCGTCCCCGGGAAAGGCCCGGACGGAGGCGGCCACCGCGGGCTCGTCGAGGTACTCGAGCGCCGCGGGCTGCAGGCCCGACCCCATCACGGTGCCCAGGGCCGCGCAGCCCGAGGCCACGTCGCGATAGAAGGCGACGACGGGCAGGGCGACGTCGGGCGCGGGCACGAGCCGCAGCCAGGCCGCGGTGACGATCGCCAGGGTGCCCTCCGACCCGACGATGAGCGACCGCAGGTCATAGCCGGCCACGTCCTTGCGCGCCGGACCGCCGATGCTCATCTGCTCCCCGGAGGCGAGCACGACCTCGAGCCCCCGGACCCAGGTGCCCGTGACGCCGTACTTGAAGGCGTGGGGCCCCCCGGCATTGGTGGCGATGTTGCCGCCGATCTGGGACTGCTCGAGCGCCCCCGGGTCGGGCGCGTAGAGCAACCCGGACTCGCGGGCGCGACGCTGCAGGTCGCCGGTGACGGTGCCGGCCGGGACGTGGGCGCGCCACAGCTCGGGCTCGAGCGTCACGGGGCCGGTCAGCCGCTCGAGGCTGATGACCACCCCGCCGTCCAGCGGAACGGCGCCACCGGCCAGGCCGGTGCCCCCGCCGCGCGGCGTCATGGTCACGTCGTGTGCGTCGCACCAGCCGACGATGGATGCCACCGCGTCGGCGTCGCGGGGCAGGGCCACGGCGTCCGCGCGTCCATGGAGATTGTGGGTCTCGCTGTAGTCGCTCAGGTACTGGCGGGTGTCCCCGGACAGGACGCTGTCGTCGCCCAGCAGCGCGCGGAGCTCCCTGAGGACCGCGGTCGATTCCGAGATGGCCACGCCCTGGATCCTACGCGGCCTGGCCTCCGCCGCTGGCCACCGGTAGCGCGTAGAAGACGGCGACGGCGGCGCAGATCACCAGCGTGAGGTAGGGCGAGACGGCCGCCAGCGCGGTGGCGAGCAGGTATGGGATCAGGCCGGCGATCGAACGGCTGAGCACACGCCGGCGCGCCTCGAGGGGGAGCTCGGCACGGAGCATGTGGGCCCGCTCGATCAGGATGTGGCGGTTGAGCGCGGCGAACAGGACCGACATGAGCAGAAACGCCCCGCTGTAGAGCCCGGCCGCCAGCGACTCGCCCGAGGAGGCGCGCAGGTAGGCCGCCATCAGCTCGGTGGCGAAGGGCAGCAGCACGATGCTCATCAACAGCAGCAGGTTGAGGATGAGGATCGAGTGGTCGGCCTGCGCCAGGCGGCCGATCATCGCATGGTGGTTGATCCAGATGATCCCGATGGTCATGAAGGACACGACGTAGGCGGCGTAGTGGGGCCATGCGCGCGCCAGCTCGTCAAGCAGGCTTCCGTCACCGCCCTGCGCAGGGACCTTGATGTCGAGCACCAGCAGCGTGACCGCGACCGCGATCACGCCGTCTGAAAAGGCCTCCAGGCGGTTGATCCCCATGCCGGTGACAGTTCGGCGGCGCGCTCACCGATCCTCGTCTATGGACACGCGCGCGCCCGCGAGGGAGACTTGTGGGCATGCTGAGCGAGGGTGACGCGCGGCGCAGGCTGGAGCGGACGCTCAACGCAGCCTACGGCGACGGGCTCCTCAGCGAGCGGACGCTCCTGCAGCGCCTGGACCTGCTCTTCGGCCACGAGCTGGTGGACGCGGCCGGGCTGGTGGGCGACTTGACCTTCCGGCCCCCGCACCGCCCCCTGGAGCAGGCGTGGCGGCGCGTCGTGACCGAGCTGCGGCGGGTTCTCGAGGGCCCGCGGCCGACCAGGCCGCCGACCCTGCTGGCGCTCGATTGGACCGGGGCGTGCGAGGAGCTGCTCGTCGGCCGCCACGTCGAATGCGACCTGGTGCTCGAGCACCTGTCGGTCTCACGCCGGCATGCCCGGCTGAGCTTTCGCGACGGGTCCTGGGTCCTGCGCGACCTGGACTCCACCAACGGGACACGCGTCAACGGCCGGCGCGTGGGGCGCTGCCGCCTGGAGCCGGGCGACCGGCTGCGGCTGGGGTCCGCCGAGCTCCTGGTCGACTGACCGGCGTCGACCCGGGTGCTGAAGCTCTGATCAGACGTCGACCGGGCGCGCCTCGGCCACCTCGGCGCGCACCGCCTTACGGTCGATCTTGCCCACCGCGGTGAGTGGGATGGCGTCGACCACGTGCACCTCGCGAGGGTACTTGTAGCCGCCGATGGCCTCGCGCGCCCAGTCGACCAGCTCGTCGGCGGTCAGCTGCGCGTCGGGGACGAGGCTGACGAACGCCACCACCTCCTCGCCGTGGCGCGCACTCGGGCGCCCCACCACGGCGGCCATCTGCACCGCCGGGTGCTGGACGAGCGCATCCTCGACGTCGCGCGGGTACACGTTGAAGCCGCCGCGGATGATCAGGTCCTTCTTGCGGTCCACGATGTGGAGATAGCCGTCGGCGTCGAGGTAGCCGATGTCCCCGGTGTGCAGCCAGCCCTCGTGGAGCGCCTCGCTGGTCGCCTCCGGCGCGCGCCAGTAGCCCTGCATGACTCCCGGCGAGCGGGCGCACACCTCGCCAGGCTCTCCGGCGGGAAGCGGGTGGCCCTCGGCGTCGCGGATCTCGATCTCGGTGCCGGGTACGGGGCGGCCCACCGAGCCGCTCTTGACGGCACCGGTGGGATTGGTGGAGATGAGCGCCGCGCTCTCGGTCAGGCCGTAGCCCTGGCGGATCGTGACCGAGGGCACGCGGCGCCGGAACTCCTGCTCGACCTCGGGCGCCAGCGGAGCGCCGCCCGAGCTCAGCCACCGCAGTGACGAGAGGTCGTAGTTCTCCAGGGGCATCCCCAGGAGGATTTGGAGCATGGTGGGGACCACCGCACTGAGCTGCAGCTGATGCTCTCCGATGAGCTCGAGGAACGCGGTGGGCTCAAACCAGCGCAGCAGCACGTTGACAGCCCGCTCGGTGGTGTGCATGCCGGCGATCGTCACCAGCAGGCCGTAGGCGTGTGACAGCGGGAGCGTGGTCAGGTTGCGGATGACCCCGGGGACGTGGGCGGCGTCATGGGCCTGGCGGCCCGAGAACCACAGGTTGGCGTGCGACAGCATCACGCCCTTGGCGCGGCCGGTGGTGCCGCCGGTGTACAGGAGCGCGGCGAGGTCGGCGTCAGAGCGAGGAACGAGGGGGCCCGGGCCGGCGCGCTCGAGCTCGGACAGCTCGAGGACCTCGGCGCCGCCCGCCTCGGTGGCGATGACGAAGCCGACGTGGTCCAGTCCCTCGACCGCCTCGGCGATCTTGGGGATGAACTCCGGCGTGGCGATGACCGCGCGGGCCCCGGCGTCGGCGATGATGTGGCGCAGCTCGGGGGCCGGCAGCAGGAAGGTGGCGGGCGTCACCACAGCGCCGGCGCGCCACAGAGCCTGGTAGGCGATGGAGACCTCGGGGCAGTTGGCCATGCACACCACCACCCGGTCCCCGGGCGCGATCCCCAGCTCGGCCAGGCCGGAGGCGAGCCGCTGCGAGCGCGTGAAGAGCTCGCCCGAGCGGTGCCAGCGGCCCTCGAAGAGCAGGGCGGGGTAGTCGCCGCGGACCTCGACGGAGCGCTCGGCCAGGCGGCCGAGGTGGCACTCGCCCGGGGCGGTCATCGGATGGGGGAGAGCGGGATCGGCACGGTGCGCGCGGAAGGCTAGTGTCGTGAGTCGCTAATTCGGTGGCAGCCTCGCGGCGTCTGGACGCGCCTGACGGGAGGCGACGACCACGCCGGACCACCAGTACGACTCAGGTCGTCGCCCCCCGCCAGCCACGCCCAGCCACTCCCGAGACTGCT
>DASXJW010000002.1:0-47508 GCA_036497165.1 Solirubrobacteraceae bacterium | reverse complement strand
TGGACGGCGGCCGCGTACTCGGCCGGGTCTGAGGGGCGTTCCTCTGGGAGGCGGCGGGCGAGGATCTGTTGGGCGGCCCAGGCGTAGACGGCGTTGGCGGCGGCTTCCACTTCGAGCATCCGGAACGGGACGTATTCGGCGACACGTTTTCTCGTGTAGCCGCCGCGGCGGGCTGACTTCTCGAGTTCGCGGAACTCTTTGCGGCCTTCGTAGACGGTGACGATGCCGGTCTCGGGGTCGAATTCGGCCTCGATCAGCTGGTCTTCGTCTTTGCGGGCGATCTCGCGAACCCAGCCGGAGGCGCGGTGGCGGACGATGATCACCTCCAGCTGGGCGTGATGCTCGCCAGCGGCGGCGGTGACGGTCAGCCGCGAGCCGGGTTCGACGGTGACCTTCGCGCGGATGCTGCCGGCGATCGCGGACAGGCCCCGCGCACCGGGCTCGGGAAAGGTGTCGGTGCGGAGCGACAGGGTGAGGCTTGGGTCGGTGTCGATCTCGATCGGAGTGCCGGCAGGAACCTGCTCGGGGTTGGCGTGGATCGTGATCGTGCGCTGCTCGCCGGGGTGGATCCGGATCGGTGACTGCTTGAAGAACAGCGCCGGGACCGGTACACGCTCCGGAGGTTGCCGCTCACCGGGATCGCGTTCATCGACATCGGGCATTTCAGCCCCGTCCTCCGGTTCCGCGGTGCCGTCAGGAGCACTGCTGGCGGGGGCGCTGCCAGGGTCGCGTCCGCTGGAGCCGGGGTGATCAAACGCGGCTTTGAGTGCGTCGTTGAGCGCGCGCAGGCCGACCTGGTCGCGAGCGGTGATCGCGCGGGCGGTGCCGATCAGGTGGGCGCCGGCGCGGCGTTCCTCCTCAGCCACGATCGGTGTGAGCACGCGGTCGACTGCCGCGTACAGGCGTTTGACCATCGGGTGGTGCTCGTTGAGTCCGGAGCGGTCGACCTTGACGACGAGCTCGGGACGGGGCGCGTCGAGCGCGCGGCGCTGTAGCGTCTCGATCGCCTCGCACACGACCTCCCCGTAGAGGTGCCGCGCGCCGGGTCGGCCCTCGCAGCTGGTCAAGGTCGTTTCGTGCGCGGCGCGGCCGGAGCGGATTGTCAGCCCGCCGCGGCGGGTCGCGCGAGAGAATCCGACCGACAACGCCTCGGCCGCTCGCCGGACCGTCACATGCGCGGTGACGCCGGCCATCACGTCGATCTCATCGTCGAATAGCACCGGTCGCTCTGGATCGGGTTCCGGCGCTGGGTAGGAGACAAGCTCGAGCGGCGCACCCGGAAGATCGAGGTACAGCTCCCGGCGGGGGTCCTCGATGATCGGGCGCAGCTGCACGAGCTGGGAGACCAAGGTCCGCAGCCGGCCGGCGGCGGGAATGCGCGGGTCAGCGAGCGGGACCGTCACCCGCGTGCCGGACTCGCTCACCCCGAGCGCACGAAGGTCCTTGTGGCCGGCTGCCCGGTCCTGGACGTGCACGAACGCGTACGGGTCATCGCCCGGGGCAGGGAAGAACCACGACTCGACCAGCCGTCCGCCGCGAATGCCCTCGATCCGGCCGGCACCCTGCGCGAGCCACACGTCGCGTAGGCCGCGGCCGAACAGGCCGCGCTGGCCGTTCTTTGGCGGTGCCACGCCGAGCGCGCCGAGTCGCTCGTCGACGAGATCTGCGTCAACGCCCTCTCCGTCATCGGTGCAGCGCAGCTCGTGCTTCCAGCTCGTCAGCGCCGGAGACCGCAGCGGTCGCAGCTGCTCGTGCCAGCTCTCCAGAAACCGGGGGTCGGGATCCCCGAACGCGAGCACAATCCGCCCGCGGTCCCGACCGGACGCGCTGATCGCCGCATCGGCGTTCGTCACGAGCTCGGGAATGATCTGCACGAGGTCGACGCCCCCCTGGGCGAAGTTCTCGCGGAAGTACCTGCCGCGGGCGCGACCGACCCGCACCTCCCCAAGATCAAACGAGACGTTGGCGCCCATCGGCGACGAAGTATCGCCCACGGTGCAGACAGATCAGCGACAGCCCGCTGACGATCCGTCCGCCGGCGGGTCTAGCGTGCCCAACTCGATGAACGAACACACGAGCGACGCCGTCACGGTAAAGAACACGGAGCTGGCCACCATCCGCGAGGCGATGCGCGAGCTCTCGCACCTGCTCGAGCGCCTCGATGCGGGCGAGATCGAGAAGATCGTTCTCACCCAGAAGAACCAAATGCGCGCCGTCCTGCTCACGATCGAGCGCTACGCGGAGCTCGACGCCCGGCCCGCCCACTGACGGCAGCCTCGCCCCACCGTTACATTGAGTCCGCTTCGCAGCCGCGGGTTCAGCATGTGCAGTAGAGCGAGCTGAACGCTTCACCGTAAACAGCAGGGTGCGCGGGCGCAGCCGCTTCAGGCGTCGACCGGTGACCGGCCTGGCCAACGGCGCCCTCGCGGCCCTCGGCGAGTCGGTTGCCCGCGTGTCGTGACCCATGGTGTCCGAGAGGGCCAGCGTGCCAGCGTGGACGTCGTCAGACATGCTGTAGGGCTTTGGCTCTATCGGAACTGGATATATACCGATGGTCGATATATAGTGGCCTCCATGAACAAGCGCCGCGCGATGCAGGAGGCAAGCTTTCTCATCCTCACCGCGCTGGCCGGCGGCAGCCAGCACGGCTACGGCATCGTCACCGATGTCGCGCACATCTCAGGCGGGCGGGTCGAGCTGAAGGCCGGGACGTTGTATGCGGCGCTCGAGCGGCTCACCGCCGAGGGGCTCATCGAGCCCGATCGCGAGGAGATCGTCGACAGCCGTCTGCGCATCTACTACCGGATCACCCCCGACGGCGCGGAGCGGCTCGCCGAGGAGGCGGACCGCCTGCGCGCCAACGCACAAGCCGCTCTCACACGTCTACGTCCAGGGGTGGCGGACACGTGTAGCGAACGGGCTGTGACCTCGGCAGCGAAGGCACCACCAGCGCCTGGAGGATCGGTGACCCCCTAGCGCGGCATACGCTGCTCGCCGTTCGCCACGCCATCGTGTGCGTTCTGCTCTCGGCAAGGACCGGGCTTCGACGGAGCATGGGACCGGAGAGCGTTCGTGTCCGAGGCGATTGCCGGCAACTCCGCCTGCGGGTAGGGAACCTGCTTGCATTGTTGACCGAGCGGCGTCCGATCCGAGGAGGTGGCATGAACATTGAGTTCCTCTCGACCGTGGCGGTGATTGCGCCCGATCCGCCCGCCAGTCGCAAGCTCTACGTCGACGCGTTGGGGCTGCCGCTGGAGAGCCAGGGGGGCGAGTATCACCACAGCGAGCAGATCGCCGGTTGCAAGTCCTTCGGTATCTGGCCGCTGTCCCAGGCTGCTGAGGCGTGCTTCGGAACGCCGCAGTGGCCGGCGGAGTGGCCGGTGCCACAGGTCAGCATCGAATTTGACGTTGCCGACGCCGCGGCGGTGGGTCCGGCGGCACAAGAGCTCAAGCAAGCCGGCTACGAGCTGCTGCACCCACCGCGAGAGGAGCCGTGGGGCCAGACGGTCGCCAGGCTGCAGTCACCGGAGGGTGCGGTGGTTGGGATCTCCTACGCCCCCGTGCTGCACGACAAAGACTGACCAGAGAGCGACAACCCAGGCGTGATCATCGAACGGCGATGGCCAACGACGAGGCGCCTCAGGAGAGACCGCGGACGAGGTCCTTGGCTACCTTGCGCGGCACCGGCTGCAGGGTGAAGTTCCCATCGTTTTCGGGGTGCGTGGGCGGGTAGCCGTCACTGCCTTCCCAGAGCACGTACCAGCGACCCCTGATCTTGTGCAGGATCGTGATCCCGTTGGCGGCCCGGCATTTGCGTTCGTTGGCGGACGCGAACCCGTACGCGCTCCAGCCGTAAGCGCCCCACTGCGACCCCTTCATGATCGTCGAGATGTCACCGTCAAAGCACCGCAACGGAGCGCTGCGCGGCTCATCCACCGACATGCCGCCGTAGTAGCGGCCGCTCGCCTGGTAGACCATCGCGCTCAGCTCAGGCTTGATCGACGGGCGCGACGCGACCGCCACCCCCGCGGTGGCCAGGGCCACCAACGTGATCGCCAAGCCCAAACCGGTGATCCGCGGACGACGAGTGAGACGATGGTTCATGGTCAGGGCTCCTCTTGGTTATCGGGACCTGCGGCGCGGCCGCCGGCGCAAGTTCAGCACACCGTCCGGCAGGGTCAGGCCGCGGAGCCGCAGCCGCGTCTGGTCCATGACCAAGCGGCGAAAGTGACCGGTGACAGCAGAACGCCCGCTCGCGCCGCCGTCACGTCCCCCCGTTCCCGTCACGTTCGCTCAGGCGATCGGATTCTGCGCCCGCGTCGTCCTCGATCACTTGGCGCAGGAGGTCGCCCAGCTGATGTTGCTCTTCAGGGGAGAGACGCTCGAAGCCCCGCGTCGGTCGCCCGACGCGGGCCAGCATCCTTCCGCGCAGCCGCCGTCCCGCTGCAGTCAGGACGACATGCTTCACGCGCCGGTCTTCGGAGCTCGGCTGGCGGGCAACGAGTCCCCGCGCCTCGAGCCGGTCAATGAGCCCGGTGACGTTCGAGTTGTCGCAGGCGAGGAGCGCGGCGAGCTCGGTCATCGGCAACGGCGAGTCCAGCTGAAGAAGAGCTCCCGCCTGCGCCGGATGAAGGTCAAGCTCAGCGGCGGCGATGAGAAACCGCCGTCGGTGCTGTCTAAAGAGAGTGCGAAATAGTCCCCAGACCTCCGCCGGCGATCCCACCTGGGCGATGTCCCCGGTCGTCTCCATGCTCGCCATTCTATTGAGACTATCGATCGTTGACAACCTCAACCTTTTGCTAGATTCGACATCGTGAACGTACGGGCCGCGATCGATGTGGAGAACCTGGTTCGGGAGTTTCGAAAGGGACCGCGCGCCGTCGACGGGATCGACCTCGCCGTCTCGCCGGGGGAGATCTACGGCTTTCTCGGACCCAACGGCGCCGGCAAGTCAACGACGGTGTTGATGCTGACCACGCTGCTTCCGCCGACGAGCGGACGCGCCACGGTCGGCGGGTACGACATCGTCCGTCAGGGCGCGCAGGTGCGGGCCACGATCGGCGCAGCCTTGCAAGAGGCCGCTCTCGACGCGATCCTCACCGGGCGTGAGCATCTCATCCTGCAGGCCACGCTGCAGGGCCTCCCGGGCGCCGAGCGGCGCCGGCGCGCCCAGGCGCTGCTCGAGCGGGTCGGGCTGACCGAGGCGGCCGACCGGCGCGTCGGCGGCTACTCGGGCGGCATGAAGCGCCGATTGGACCTCGCTCTGGCCCTCGTGCACTCCCCGAGAATCCTGTTCCTCGATGAGCCGACCACCGGTCTCGACATACAGAGCCGTACGGCGTTATGGGAGGAGGTGGCGAGGCTGGCCCGTGATGAGGGGATGACCGTGTTCCTTACCACTCAGTATCTCGAGGAAGCCGACATGCTGGCCGACCGAATCGGGATCATCGACCACGGGTCGATCGTGGCCGAAGGCACGCCGGCCGAGCTCAAGGCCGAGATCGGCAGCCCGACCGTTGAGGTCACGCCCACCGATCCCGAGGCCGGGAATCGGCTCGGCGAGTTGCTGGCGGGCTTCGGTGAGATGCGGCGCAACGGCCGCGGCAGCGTCACCGTGCAGCTGCCGGGCGGCGAGGCCGAGCTGGCGGAAATCGTTCGGATTCTCGATCGCGCGGATCTGCACGTCCAGACCCTCCAGCTCCATCAGCCCTCGCTCGACGACGTGTTCCTGGCAAAGACCGGTCGAAAGCTGGAGGGATCGGAAGGCGGGGCCGTGGCTGAGACCGCGGAGCAACCGAACGGGCGCGGCCGGAGGCGACGTGGCCGTTGAGACGACCGGCAGCGCTCTCGGCACCGCGAGCTCCGCGCGGGGAGCGAGCTTCGCCGAGCAGAGCATCGCCCTCGGCCGGCGTGCAGTGCTCCGAACGGTGCGCCAACGCGGTCTCGTGATCTTCCCAATGGTCTTCCCGCTGATCCTGTTTGCCATCAACGGCTCGGCGCTCAGTCCGGCGACGCACATTCCGGGCTTTCCAACCGACAACTATCGCGATTTCCTGATCGCGATGCCCTTCATCCAGGGAGCGATGTTCGTGTCGATCACGGCGGGCGTCGATCTCGCCCGCGACATCGAGAGCGGCTTCCTCAACCGGCTGGCGATGACGCCGCTGCGCGGGGAGGCGCTGCTCGTCGGCCAGCTCGGGGGCGCGCTCGTGGTCGGCGTGATCCAGGCCTTCATCTACCTGCTCTTCGGACTCGCCACGGGCGTCACGCTCGTCAGTGGCGTCGGGGGCGCGCTCGTTCTCCTCGCCCTCTCGATCCTGATCTCGTTCGCCTTCGCCAGCCTTGGCGAGTTCCTGGCGCTGCGGTTCGGCACCGGCGAGGCCGTGCAGGCGATCTTCCCGCTGCTGTTCGTCACGCTCTTCCTCAGCTCGTCGAGCCTCCCGCGCAACCTGATCAAGGCCAGCTGGTTTCGTGAGGTCGCGACGTACAACCCCATCTCGTATCTCCTCGAGGGGCTTCGGAGCCTTGTCATCGCCGGGTGGGATGCCCAGGCGCTCAGCCTCGGGTTCGGGTTCGCGATCGCGCTCCTGGTGGTCTCGCTGGGACTCTCGCGATCCGCTATGAAGACGAGGCTGGCCCGGCGATGAGGCGGTTTCTCAGCGTCGTCCAAGGGGTCGCCTGGCGGTCGATCCACAACACGATCGTCAACCCAGCGATCCTCGTGCCCTCGATCATCTTCCCGCTGTTCTTCCTGATCGCCTTCGCCGGTGGTCTGTCCCGAATCGGCGACGTGCCCAACTTCCACTATCCCCCCGGCTACACGTCGTTTCAGTTCGTGTTCGTCTTCTTGCAGTCCGCGGCGTTCGGCGGCGTCTTCACCGGGTTCGCGGTTGCCCGTGACTTCGACTCAGGCTTCGCCCGCCGGTTGCTGCTCAGTGCGCCGCGGCGCGGCGGCATCATCGTCGGCTACACCGTCGGCGCGCTGCTGCGCTGGGCGCTCACAGGCACCGTCGTGACCATCGCCGCACTCATCGCGGGGATGAACGTGTACGGCAGCGGCGCCCAGCTCATCGGCCTGCTCGCGCTCGGCGTCGCGCTCAATCTCGTCGCCGCGCTCTGGGCCTGCGGGCTGGCCATGTTCCTCCGCACAGAACAGGCCGGGGCCCTCATTCAGATGCCGGTCTTCGTCCTCCTGTTCCTGGCTCCCGTGTACGTCCCCGTGTCCTTGCTCACCGGTTGGATTCATACCGTTGCCAGCTTCAATCCGGTGACCCCGGTCTTGGAGGCCGGCCGCGGCCTTCTCGCGGGATCGCCGGTCAAAGTCGCGGTTGCGTTTGCCGGACTGGCGGCAGCAGGGATCGTCCTCGCCGCCTTCGCCCGCCGGGGGCTCATCTCCGCCGAGCGGGCCGGCTGACGGATCTTTCTCGCTGTCGCGTCCAACGCGGCGGGCCTTCATTGGTTTGCCCTAGGACTCGTGCGGCGCCCAGGAGGCGTCGTCGAGCGCGTAGCCCCCGGCGGGCCCGTGGACGCGCTCCTCGGGAGCCGGCCCGCGGGTGCTCACGAGGGTGCCGGTGACGTCGAGCTCGCGGCCCGCCAGGTCCGCGGGCCAGCGGCTCAGGCCACCGATGTAGACCGGCCAGCCGTCAACCAGCAGGCTCGCCCCGGCTGCCGCGTTCTGCGCGGTGCCGGTAAGGGTGATGCGCTGCCCGACCTGCGCCTCGAGGGCCGGATCGGTCATGCGCGCCGCGGCTTCGGCTTCGGCTTCGGCTTGGGCTTCGGCTTGGGCGGGGGCGGCTCCTTGTCGACCTCGGCGAGGTTGTCCACCACGCGGTCCGACCAGCCGGGCATCGCGCTGTAGGCCGCCCCCATGATCGCGCTGCGCTCGTCGCGGGTGATCATGCGGCCCAGGCGCTTGATGTCGTCCGTGTCGAAGCCGTTGAGCTGGAGCGCGGCGTCGGCCCACTCGCCCGCGGCGACATGCGCTTTGAACACCGCGATCTTCTCGTCGCGTGTGGGCAGGAGGAGCTTCTCCGGCTTGACGTTGGTCGACGCCACCCCGTAGACGACGCGGTCGAAGTCCGGGTAGGAGACGTGCTCCTCGCCGTTCTCCGAGTACTTATGAGCGAAGCGGGCACGCGTGCTCTGGTAGATCTCCTCGGGCGTCGTCATGCCCGTGTAGCTGCCGTGGTTGGCGTGCCAGAAGGTCTGGGTCGACTCGTCCCAGAACCCGAAGTCGAAGTTGGTGTAGGCGGGCGGACGCGAGAGTCCGTAGATGTCGCCGATCTTGCTCATGTCCACCTCGCCGGTCTTCGGGTCCGGGCGGAATGCCTGGGGGTCGGGCTTGCCGCGCTTCGCGTCGTCCGGGTCGCGGTTGGACCAGAACAGCATGGCGTAGACGACGTAGCCCTGGATCGGGCTCCCCGGGGCGATCGTCCCGAGCGCCTCGTTCTTGGCCGCAGCGATCGTGCGCGCCCGTGCGAAGGTGCCGTAGACCTTGTTGCTGGGCAGGTCCGTTGGCGCGACCAGCGGCCCCAGCCCAAGGTTGAGCGCCGTGATCCCGACGCAGCCGCGCAGGACGTTGTCGGCCTCCGACGAGCTCAGCGCGTGGAACTGGGCCTCCCACATCTTCGTGAACTGGTCGATCGAGTAGCGGCGCTGGTCGGCGTCGGAGCCGTGCTTGGGCTTCTCCGCGCCGCTGGGCAGCGGCTTGTCCAGTGGGTACCCGAGGCGCTGCAGCGTGCGGCCCGGCGCCGGGCCGCGGGCGCGCAGCACGGCGCCGACGGCGCGGTTGCCCGCGCTGCGCTGCAGCGCCAGGATGCCGGCCGCCGAGCTGAGCGGGTCGGCGGCGACGCTCACCGGGACTTCCGGGGCGGCCGTGGGTATCGCCGACGCTGTTCCGCGTCCAGCGTCCTGGACGCGGGCGTCGACGCTGCTCACAGCGCCAGCGTACTGAGCGAGCCGGTGCCTCGCAAAGGGCGCGTGGGCCTTGATCGCGCGCCCACCGCGATCCACACCGGCAGCATCGTCACGTCGGCGACCCGAGGCTGTGCGTCAGTCGAAGTAATGGCCCGTCTGCACGTCCTCGACCCAGCCGGGATGGGTCGGCTCCCAGCCCAGGACGTTGCGGGTCTTGTCGTTTGAGGTCGGGTTGTCAAAGCCGGCAAAGGGGGCGAGAAAGCCGAGGTACTGAGGCGCCTCCTCCTCAGTGATGCTCTTGGTCTCGACCCCGAGCTTGCCGGCGATCGTCTCGGCGATCACGGTGTGAGGGATGCCGGTGTCGCCCACGCCGTGGAAGGTCGAACCGGCAGGGGCCCTCTCCAGGGCCAAGCGATAGAGCACGCCGACGTCGTGTGTGTTTGCCGCGGGCCAGCGGTTGCTGCCATCGCCGATGTAGGCGGCGACGCCGTTCTCACGAGCAAAGCCGATCAGCGCGTGGGTGAAGCCATGATGGTCGAGCTCTGAGTGGACCATCGGCGCCAGCCGAACGACTGAGGAGCGCACGCCCTGCTGCCCGAGGCTGAGCGTGTAGTTCGCCGCGTCGATTCGGGGACCGCCGTCGGACTGGTCGTCCTCGGTTCCGACCCGCCCACCCCGGCCGGTGATACCGGCCATGGCGAGCATCAGAGTTCCCCCGGTTGTCACGAAGGGCTTGTTGGTGCCGATGAGGGTCTCGCCGATCGCCTGGATCGCCGCCATATCGGCGGAGATGGCGCCCATGAAGTCGCCGGTGCGCATCGCCTCGTGTTTAAAGGCGAGATGGATCACGCCGTCGGCGTCAGCGGTGGCGGCTCTCAGGCCGTCGAGGTCGTCGAGATCGCCGCGGCGTACCTCGGCGCCGAGGCCGGCGATGGCCTCAGCGGATGCATCAGAGCGAGCCAGGCCGGTCACCTGGTGGCCGTTGTTGAGAAGTTCGGGGATGACGCCGGAGGCGATGTGGCCTGAGGCGCCGGTGACGAAGGTGCGCATGAGTCTCCAGTCGGTGGTGATGTCATCGGGTGTCATCACCATAGCACGTGTATGTCACCCGGTGTCATCAACTAGGCTCTACCCCGATGTCACGCTGGAAACCCGACGCCCAGGGTCGCCTGATGAAGGCGGCGATCGCGCTGTTCGACGAGCAGGGATATGAGGCGACGACCGTCGCCGAGATCGCCGAGCGTGCGGGGCTGACAAAGCGCACCTTCTTCCGCCACTTCGCGGACAAGCGCGAAGTGCTGTTCAGCGGCAGCCACGAGCTCCAGCGCCTCTGGCTCGAGGGGGTTGCCGCGGCACCGGCGGATGCGACACCGCTCGCGGTCGTGACGGCGGGACTCGATCCGGTCGCGCAGATGTTCACCGAGCGTCACGAGTTCGCGCGGATCCGCGCGGGGATCATCGAGGCCAACCCGGAGCTGCAGGAGCGCGAGCTCATCAAGCTGCAGAACCTCACCGGCGCCATCACGGCGGCGTTGGTCGAGCGGGGCGTGTCAGCCAACGCAGCGATCCTTGCCGCCCACACGGGCGTCACCGTCTTCCACGTGGCCTTCGCCCGCTGGGTGGAGCAGGATGATCCGACCGCCTTCCGGCGACTCATGGATGAGTCGCTGGAGGAGCTTCGGTCGGTCACCGCCGCCTGAGCGGCATGCCCCGTTTACAGACCGTGGTCGGGGTGAAGGATCACCTTAAGGTAGCCGTCCGCACGAGCGTCGAAGTGTCGATAGGCCGCGGGCGCGTCGTCGAGGCCGATGTGATGGCTGACGATCGTAGAGGGCCTGGCCCGGCCCGTGATCACCATGTCGCGTAGCCGGCCGTTGTAGCGCTCGTCCTGGTCTCGGCCCATGCCGATCGTCACGCCCTTCTTGAACAGCTTGCCCCATGGGACGGGGAGGTGTCCCTGTTGCCTGAGCTCGCCTTCCGCGGCGGGGTCGTGGTCCACGAACACGCCGATGATCCCGAGCCGCCCGCCGGGGTGCACGAGATCGGCCAGGGCCTCGGTCACCCATTCCGGGTGCTCGACCCCGGGGTGCTCGCGGTCACGAGCCTGGAAGCCGATCGCGTCGATCGCGCAGGTGACCCCCAGCAGCGGCTCCTCATAGCGATAGGCCCGGCGGTCGCGCAACCGGCGGCGGTGCTCGAGGATCTGCTCCACGGGCTCGCCGGCACTGAAGTCGATGGCGTGAACGCCCATCTCCGCTGCCTTCTCGAGGCGCTCGCGGATGTTGTCGACGACGTAGATGTCGGCGGCGCCGCGGAGCTGGGCCGAGTACGCCGCCAGCAACCCGATCGCCCCCGCCCCGAAGATCGCAACGCTGTCCCCGGTCGAGACTCCGGCGAGCTCGGTGGCGTGATACCCGCTGGGGAACGCGTCGGCGAGGAGCACGAAGTCGTCCTCCCAATCGTCCCCGGGCTCGCCGGGCAAGCGCAGGCAATTGGCGTCGGCAAAGGGCACGGTAAGAAGCTCGGTCTGCGCTCCCCGGTAGTCGCCCATGCCCGGGTAGCCGTAGGCCGCGCCGGCCTGGCCCGGGTTGGTCATCAGGCACTCAGCGCTCCGTCCCGAGACGCAACTGGCACAGAATCCGCAGCAGATGTGGGTCGGCACCGTGACCCGATCCCCGGGCTTGATCGACCGCACCGCGGGGCCAACCTCCTCGACCACGCCGAGCGGTTCGTGGCCGATGACCATGCCCGTCGGCTCGCCCATCCGGCCCTCGTAGATGTGCAGGTCGGTGCCGCAGATCGCCGAGGACGTGATCCGCAGCAGAGCATCGGTCTCGCACCGCAGCTCTGCATCGGGCACGTCGCGAACCGCCAGCTCACGGGTTTTGTCGAAAACGACGGCCTTCATGGGGGAGCGTCTTACCCGTGGCCCTGAGCGGTAACCCCTCCTACCCCACGAACGGAACAACGTCCTAGAACGCGCAGGCGCCAGGCAGCCGTGCCTGCAGAACCTTCTCCTCACTTTCACCGTCGGCCGTGAGCGTCTGGACGACGTGCACGTCGCGCTCGGCCGTGGTCGTGATCGGACCGATTGAGCGGAGCACCAGTTTGATGAGTAGCTCCGTTTCGGCAGGGACCGTGGTCGCCGCCGCACGCTCTGCGGCGGTGGCGCGAGCGTTCTCGAGCGCGGCCGCGTCGGCTTCGGTGGCGGGCACCGCATCCATCCCCCGCGCGAGCCCGCGCACCACCCCTTCGGAGATTGCGACATCCACCTCGGTCACGGGTTGTGTGGCCGGATCCGGGGAGGTGGGGTCGATTGACGCGGCGCGCTGGTGGATCGTCATGTCGAGGACCTTGGACAGGAACGGCAGGGTGTCGGCAAAGTGAGCTGCAGCACCGGCGCCGAACTCGGCGTGGAGATCGGCGGCGCTCCAGTCCGCCGGCGTTTGCAGCAGGCGCGTCCAGACATCGCGATGCAGGTCATCGGTGAGGGCCCACGCCGTCCGGAAGGCCTCGGAGGTGTTGTGGATCGCCTCCTGGCGAGGAGTCCGGGGAGGAGCGGCGCCCGGAGGTGGCGCTGGTGCCGGGCCGCCGCCCGGAGGTGGAGGAAGCGCGGCCGGATGGAATGTCTCCCCGGGATAGGCGAAGCGTTGGGCGCCCATCCCCAGCATGCGTCGCGGGACCACCTCGAAGTGCGCCGCGTTCGTGAGCTTGACCGGCTCCTGCGCGGTCAGGAACTCTTCTCGACGGTAGATGTAGCCGCCGTTGTCGTCGACGTCGGCGTTGCCGGCGTGCAGCGACTCGTGGATGAGCGTCACGACAGATTCGCGGGAGTCGGGCTCGTCGAACACCGAGGTCTGGACGAGGATCCGGTCGTGGGTGGTGGCGCCTCCGATGTGCGCCTCGTCGTTGTACCCGGAGCGATCGGTCACGATCTGGGTCGGCACGAGCGCGTTCAACTCGTTCATCCGGGTGCGGCCGTGGGCGTACTTCGCCTTTGCCGTCGCGACGTTCGCAGCGCCGAAGACCTGGGCGATGTGCGCGTCGACGACGCCGGTCGCGATCCGGGCGAAGATGCGATTGGCCGACGCAACGACTGAGGCCAGGTTCGCGGCGTCGCGCGTGCCCGCGCGCGGCCCGGTGACGATGTGCGCCGGATCGTGCGTGATGAGATCCGGCCGGACCTGCATCACGGCATCGGCTTCGCGCAGTCGCCGCTCGGAGTCAGACAGCGCTGCCCAGGTTGCTGCAGTCGTGCCGCGATGCGCGAGAGTGGTCACCCGCGCTCGTTGCGCGGCCGTCATCTCCTGCTCGGCAAGGCCGGTGAGCCGCTCCATGCCGGCTCGGTGCGCGGCGGCCGCAGGGGCGTCGGTGACAGCGCCGCCGGCGTTGTGGAACAGCAGACGCTCGAGGTGCGCCCGCGGCGGAAGCCGGCGCCGCTGGAGGAGCCGCCCGCCGGTGGGTGCGAGCAGGCGGGCAACAGCCCGGTTGCCGGCGCTGCCCTGCAACACCTCCACCAGCGCGGCGACCTTCGTGGCTTCGCCCTGGACCGCGGCGGCCGGTCGTCCGGCGCCCGACGAGACGGCTACGGACGGCCGCTCGGTGGCCTGCCGTGCCTTCATCTCGGCTCCGGCGGCTCGATCAGCTCAGCTGCCGCGTACCGTCCGGCGGCCGCTGCGAGTTCGGCGGCCGTCCGCTCGTCGGGGCGGTTGGTGATCGACGTGTCCATGCGCGGGTCGGCGAGCAGCAGGCGCACGATGTCGAGGTGGCCGAGCACCGCGGCCCAGTGCAGCGCGGTCTGCCGGTCTCGATCGGTGGCGTTCACCTCGGTCCGGTCGTCGGCGAGCAGGCGCTCCACGACGGACGCGCGTCCCGCGAGCGCTGCCAGCACGAGCGGGGTTCGTTGCAGCGCATCGCGCGGGTTGACCTCGACGCGCGGGTCAGACAGGAGCGCGTCGACCACCGGGGCTCGACCTCGGTCGGCAGCGATGTGCAGGGGCGTCTGCCTGAGATCATCCGTGAGGTTGACGTCGAGGTCGTCGCGTCCAAGGAGGTCGGTGACGATCTCCCGCGCCCCGGCGTCGGCGGCGACCATCAGCGCCGGCCAGCGGTTGTCGTCGTTGCGCCAGTTGACGTTCACCGGCGTGCGGATGAGCCTGGCGACGGCGGCTCGGTCGCCCGCGATCGTCGCCGCGTACAGCGGCGGATACTGCTGAGCTGGCGCGCTGCCATGCGGAGTCACGGCGTCCCCGGGCCAGTATATGCCGACCTGGCGCAGCGGCAGGGCTCATTTCACCTTCCGCGGTCACGGAATCCCCAGTAGCGTCGGGAGACGTGCAATTCAGCCGCGAGCTGCGCAACGACGTCCTGGCCGGGGACATCACGCTGTCGGTCCGGCTGTGGACGCGACCCCAGGTCAAGGAGGGCGGCCGCTATCGGGTGGGGCCCGGCCAGATCGAGGTCGATGCCATCGAGCTGGTCCCGTTCGCTGCGATCACCGCACGGGACGTGCGCCGGGCCGGCGAGCCTGACCGCGATACTCTGCGCCGGCGCGCCGCGCACGCCGGGCCGATCGATGACGACACGCTCGTCTATCGCATCGAGTTTCACACGGTGAGCCCCGAGGGGGCCCACCGCCTCGGCGACGACCGGATGTGCCGTCCGCTGCCTCCCGGTACTCTCAAATGCTCACCTACGAGGGAATGCCGATGAAGAAGATCCTGGAGCTCATCCTCTGCATCCTCCACCCAGTCGCGGTGGTGCTCATCTGGATCAACCTGCTGTTCCGCCAAGACATGGGGCTCCTGGCAAAGCTGACGTGGGCGGTCACGTCGATCGTCCCGTTGATCCCGTTCGTCTACGTGCTCACGGGCCACGACTTCATCTGACGCGACGGATCATCGCGGTCCCCCGCGTACGCTGAGCGCGTGGTTGACGATCTGACCGAGCGTGCGGCGCTCGAGCGCCACCTGGGCCGTCAACCTCTACGGGACGCTGGATGTCACGGGGCCCTCCCGAGCGCACATCATCAGACGTCTTGTCGGCACGAGCGGGAAGGCGCACTCGGCCGGAGAGGTGACCGGGCCTCGCGCCGCGGGCTACTGCCCGCCCCAGTGGCGACGAGGCCCGGCCTGGACAGCCCTACCTCACAAACTCAGACATGGCCCTCGACTGGATGAGCGCGACGGTGGCCGCGATGTCCGCATCCAGGTAGCGGTCGCGGTCGACAAAGGGAACGTGCTCGCGCACCAGGCGCACCACCGCCTGGCTGCGGGGGGCGGCCTGCTCGAGCCCGCGCAGCTCAAGCGCCTGGCAGCAGGCCATCAGGTGGATGGCGGCGATGTTCTGCGCCAGTTCGACGATCGAGCGGGCGTCGCGCGCGGCGATCGTCCCCATCGAGACCTTGTCCTGATTGTGGGCCTCGGTCGAGCGGGAGTGGATCGTGGTGGGCGCGCACAGGTGCATGGCCTCGGCGGTCATCGCCGACGCGCAGAGCTGGAGCCCCTTGAAGCCGTGGTGCAGGCCGGCCTCGGGGTCGGTCGGATCAAAGCGGGGGATGAGGTTGGCGGTCAGGCCGCGGTTGAACTTCTCGTCGACCACGTGCGCGATCTGGCGGTCGATCAGGTCACACAGGTTGGCCAGGGCCACCTTGAGCGAGTCCATCGCCTGGCCGATGTGTCCGCCGTAGAAGTTGCCGCCGCTCTCGACGCGACCAGCCGCCACGTTGAACAGCGGATTGTCGTCGGAGGAGTTGACCTCGACCGAGACCCAGCGCTCCACCCACTCGAGCACGTCGCGCAGCGGGCCGATGACATGCGGCGCGCAGCGGATCGAGTACTTGTCCTGGACATGGCGGTCGAGCTCGAGGAAGCCCGCGCCGTCCAGCCCGCCCTCGAAGAGCTCGTCGCTGTCGGCCGCCAGCCGGGAGTCCGCCAGCAGCTCGCGGATGTGGCGGGCGCTGGTGACCATCCCCGGGTGGGGCTTGGCTTCGTCGAAGAGAAAGGCGTTGAAGTGCCCGCGGTTGCCGAGCAGGGCCTCGGCCGCCATGGCCGTCATGAGGTCCGCCAGATCAGCGAGCTCGCGCGCCGCACCGACGGTCACGCACGCAAAGGCGCTCATGAACGACGTGCCGTTGGTCAGGGCCAGACCCTCCTTGGCCTCGAGCAGGAACGGCTCGAGCCCGAGCTCGGCCAGGGCGTCGGCCGCCGCCCGGGGGACCCCGCACAGGAGCACCTCGCCGTCACCGGCCAGGGCTCGGCCCACATACGACAGGGGGGCAAGGTCGCCACTGGCTCCACACGACCCGCGCTCGGGAATGAGCGGCACCACGTCGTTGTTGAGCAGCGCCAGCACGCGCTCGATCAGCTCCACCCGAACGCCCGAGTTGCCCTTGGACAGGCAGTTGGCCCGCAGGAGCATCGTCACACGCGCGACCTCGGGCGGCGCGATCGGACCGGTGCCGACCCCCATGAAGCGAAGGATGTTCTGCTGGAGCCGGCTCGCCTTGTCGGGGGAGATCTGGCGGTGGGCGCTGTCGCCGAAGCCGGTGGTCACCCCGTAGATCGGGATCTCCCTTGCGATCAGCTCGTGCTTGAGGTCGCGGCTGGCCTCAACGGCCCGGACGGCATGGTCGGCCAGCCTCACCGTGCGATCGCCCCGCGACACATCGAGGGTGTCTTCAATGGTGAGCGAAGCACCGTCGAGGTCGAGCAGGGTCCGCTCCGTGGCGGAATGCGGCAGGGCAGTGGCGGTCATGTGCGGAACGTTGCGCAGTGGTAGGCTCCGCGCAACCGAAACGCAGTCGATCGGCAGTAACGTGCAACTCACACGCCCTTTGGACGGCATCGATCGCAACATTGTTGCGTTGCTGCAGGAGAACGCGAAACGCACGTTCGCGGACATCGGCGCCGAGGTGGGGCTGTCGGCGACGGCCGTGAAGCGCCGCGTTGATCGTCTCGAGCGCGACGGAGTGATCCTCGGGTACGGCGTCCGGGTCAACTGGCGCGCTCTGGGCGAGGCGATCGAGTCCCTGATCGAGATCTACTGCGCCGACAGGACCTCTCCGGCCGACGTGGGGCGCTCGTTGGCGACGGTGCAGGAGATCATCTCGGCGTTCACGGTCTCCGGAGAGGCCGACGCCGTCATCCGTGTCAGGGTCGACAGCATCGACCACCTCGAGAGGCTCGTCGAGCGGCTCCGGCGCGATCCGAACATCGTCCGGACGCGGACGCTGATCGTCCTCTCGACACTGCTGGACCGCGCGTGACCGACAACGCGGCATGAGCCCGCTCCTGGAGCTTGAGACGTTCGCTTCCCCTGACGTCGCGATGGCGCGGCGCGACGACGGCGCGGCCATCCTCGCCTCACGTCGGCCACTGCGCGAGCCGTCGCCGTCGATCCCGGCGGTGCTGCGCGAACGGGCCGCCGAGCACCCTGACCGCGCGCTGGCGGCTCAGCGCGGTCCCGATGATCGGTGGATCAGCCTGACCTACGGCGAGGCCGAGCGCCGAGCCGGCGCGCTCGCCTCCGCCTTCACACGGCTGGATCTCGGTCCCGACCGGCCGCTGATGATCCTCTCGGCCAACTCGCTCGAGCACCTGGTGGTCAGCCTGGGCGCCTACGCGGCGCGAGTGCCGGTGATGCCGATCAGCGTGGCCTATTCGCTGATGAGCGCTGACCAGGCGCGGATCCGCGCCATCGCCGAGCTGACCCGTCCCGGTCTCGTCTTCGCCGAGGAGGCCGCGCCGTTCGCGGCGGCCCTCGACGCGCTCGCACCCACGGTCCCGCGGGCGCTCGTGGCGCGGGGCGAGCGCGCAGGCGCCCTGCGCCTCGGCGACCTCATGGCGCAGACGCCGGCAGACGCTCCGGCCGCGAGCGATCCCGGGCCCGACACGATCGCCAAGCTGCTGTTCACGTCAGGGTCGACGGGCGTCCCCAAGGGGGTCATCAACACCCACCGGATGCTGTGCGCCAACCAGGCGATGCTCCAGGAGATCTGGCCGTTTCTGGCCGACGAGCCACCGGTCCTCGTGGACTGGCTGCCGTGGAGCCACACCTTTGGCGCCAACCACAACCTCAACCTCGCGATGTTCAACGGCGGCACCATCTACATCGACGAGGGCAAGCCCGCGCCGACGCTGTTTGCGCGCACGATCGCGGCGCTCACGGACGTTCCCCCCACCATCTACTTCAACGTGCCCGCGGGCTACGCGCTCCTCGCCCCCGCGCTCGAGAGCGACCCGCAACTGGCCCAGCGCTTCTTCGGCCGGCTGCGCTTCATGTTCTACGCCGCGGCCGCCCTGCCCGACGCGCTGGCCGCCCGCCTGCGCAAGCTCGCCCGCGACCACGCCGACCACGAGGTTCCGCTGACCTCCAGCTGGGGCACGACGGAGACCGCGCCGTGCGCGACGAGCATGCACTTCCTCGGCGCGCCCACAGGCTGTATCGGCACGCCGATCCCCGGGTGCACGATCAAGCTCGCCCCGGTCGGCGACAGGCTCGAGATCCGCGTCAAGGGGCCCAACGTGACGCCCGGCTACTTCCGCCGGCCCGACCTGGCGACGACCGCGTTCGACGAGGAGGGCTTCTACCGCTCGGGTGACGCGGTGACCCTGATCGATCCGGAGGACCCCGATCGGGGGATGATCTTCGACGGGCGCATCGCCGAGAACTTCAAGCTGCCCACCGGCACCTGGGTGGCCGTCGGGGCGCTGCGCACGCGCCTCATCAGCGCCGCCGGCGTTCTCAGCGACGCCGTCATCTGCGGGCACGACGCCGAGTACGCGGCGGCGATGGCGTGGGTCAATCCCGCCGAGGCCCGTAAGCTGATCGGTGCCGGCGCCGGCGCCGGCGGCGACGTCGCGCTCGACAACCCGGTGCTCCGCGATCATCTCGCCCGCGTCCTGCACACCCTCAACGCAGCGGCGGGCTCGGCATCGCGGCTCGAGCGGCTCCTCCTGCTCGCGTCACCGCCCAGCCTGGATGCCGGCGAGATCACCGACAAGGGCTACCTCAACCAGCGCCGCACGTTGCAGTGCCGGGCCGCGGACGTCCACCGGCTCTACGCCGACCCGCCGGATCCCGGGGTCATCATCCCCTCCACCTAGGACGCCGAGCCGAGCAGCGACAGCTGGTTGAAGCCGGGCGCGCGCTCGATCTCCAGCAGGCGGCGCTTGGTGGCGACGCCGCCCGGCGCCGAGAAGCCATGCAGGCCGCCGGTGGCCGAGAGCACGCGGTGGCAGGGCACGATGATGGGAAAGGGATTGCCGGCGAGCGCGGCGCCGACGGCGCGCGGCGCGTCGGTCTTGCCGAGGGCGTGGGCGATGTCGCCGTAGCTCACCGTGACCCCCGCCGGTACCTCGCGCGTGAGGGCATAGACGCGCTGGCGAAAGGGCTCGACCCCGGTCTCATCGAGCTCCACCCAGCGCAGATCGGTGCGCCTCCCGTCCAGAAGCGAGACGATCGCGCCGACGGCGGCCAGGACCTGATCGGGCGGCTCGGCCGGCGCCGCGCACCCAGACCGCGGCAGCCCGCGCATGCCGGGCAGCAGCAGGCGCGTGATGCCGGCGTCGCTCCACTTGACGCCGCACGTGCCGAGCGCTGTGCGGAAGCGCACCATTGAGCGGACGCTATCTCGCGGAGTGGACGTCCACCTGGAGGAGCCTCAGCGCACCGCATACGCGTCGTCGACGACACGACGGGCAAGCCTCACGGCGGACGCGACGGCGACGACGTGGTTCAGCCACAGCTGATCGCTCGCGGAGGTCTCGATCGGCTGGATGACGTCCGGTGGCATCGGCATGTCCTCTCGTCGGTGATGTGTGAGCCGTCAGTTCACAATGTCTAGAAAAACGGTGCTTCGGGTATCGGTGGGCCAGATGGCCGCTCTCGCACACCGGCGTGTCCGCCCGGCGGTGGCCGTGCTGGCTCTGTCGCTCCTGGGCGCCGTGAGCGTAGGCTCAGCGCCTGCTCACGCCGTGGTGCCCTCGCCGCCGCCCGGCGCGCCGGCGGTGGAATCGGCGCCGTCGAGCCTGGTCGGGCTCAGCCCGCAGCTTCCGCCCGAGGTCATCGCCGCCAGCGCCGCGCCCGGAAGCCGCTGGGCGCCGGAGAAGCCCGTCTACGGAACGGCGTCCACCAACGACATCGCGATCAAGGGCGCGGGCGGAACGTCGATCCGCGTCAATGAGATCTATCCGACCACCGCGGCGGGCGCGCCCGCCAAGGGTCCCTTCCCCGTCCTGCTGACGATGACGCCCTACGGCAAGGGCCAGGGCGGTTCGAGCACTCCGGGCTCGGCCGCCTCGCCGGCGAGTGGAGCCGCCACGGGCGGCGCCGACAACTACCTGGTCCAGCGCGGATACATCGAGGTCGTCGAGGACGTGCGCGGCACCGGCGATTCCAACGGCAGCTGGGGCCTGTTCGACCCCATCCAGCAGCGCGATGCGCTCAAGGTGCTCCACTGGGCGGCGCACCTGCCCCACGCCGATGGCCGCGTCGGGACCTACGGACCGTCCTACCTGGGGATCGACCAACTGCTCCTGGCGGGAGCGGTCGGGCCGCACTCGCCGCTGAAGGCGATCTTCCCGATGGTGCCCGCCAACGACATCTATCGGGACACGTCGTTCATGGGCGGGCTGCTCGACTTCGAGTTCGCCGAGGCCTACCTCGGCCTCACCGGGGCCCTGAACACCACCGACCCGCTCACCGACACCGCCAGCGATCCGACCCTGCTGTCCGACCTGGCGGGCATCGAGGCCGACCACGCCAACGGACTGGCCACCTACCACGCGGGCCAGACCGCGAACATCCTCAGCGGCGGCGCCGAGGCCTACGACGGCTCCTATTGGCAGGCCCGCAATCCGCAGAGCGTCCTCGCGCGCGTCGCGGCCAACCACATCCCGGCCTACATGGTGGGCGGCGAGTTCGACATCTTCCAGAACGGCGAGCCGGTCAATTACGCCGAGCTGCAGAACGCCTGGGCCCACCGCAGCGCGACGGCGCCGATGCTGCCCCGCCAGCGGACGACGGGCCGCTACCAGCTGATCGTGGGTCCCTGGGAGCACATCAACGGCTCGTCGGTCGACGTCGACCCCTTGGAGCTCGAGTGGTTCGACACCTGGCTCAAGCACGAGAGCACGGGCATGGCGCGCACGCCCACGCCGCTGCACTACTACGACCTCGGCAGCGGCCGCTTCAACGAGACGACCACCTATCCCTTCGCCGGCGCGACGCCGACGCGCCTGTACTTCGGCGCCGGTGGGACGCTGACTCCCACCGCGCCCTCGGCCGGTGTGACCGGGGCGCCTCCCACCGGCGGCATCGGCTCACCGCCGCTGCCGGTCCGCGGCCTCCCCACCCCGCCGACGTTGCCGCTGGCGACGAGCGACACGCTGGTGTGGAGCCCCACCGGGGCCCCGTGCGGCCGGCCGATCGACCAATGGTCGATGGGCGGCATCTCCATTCCCGCGGGCACGGCCGGCTTCCTGGCGCCGTGCGCCAGCGACGACCGGCTGTCTGGGACCGGGCCGTGGGCCACGACCTACACCTCCGCCCCGTTCACCCATGACGCGACCGTGGCCGGCCCGATCACCGCCACGGTGTATGCGAGCGCGACCACCACCGAGACCCAGCTCGTCGCCGAGCTCGAGGAGGTCACCCCCGACGGCACGTCCTATCCCGTGACCGAGGGCGCGCTTCTGGGCTCGCTGCGCGCGCGGAGCAGGAGCCGGTCCTGGACCGCCGGCGGTGTGACCGTGCTTCCCTACCACCCCTACACGCAGGCGTCCGCCACGCCCGTCGTCCCGGGACAGATGACCGAGTACCAGATCCAGGTCTTCCCCACGCTGGCCACCATCACTCGTGGGGACCGGCTGCGGCTCACCCTGTCGACCACCGACACGCCGCACCTGACGCCCCTGCCCCCGCAGCTGCCAAAACTCGCCGGGGGCGTGTACACGATCTCCCGGTCCGCGGCGGCGCCGTCGTCGCTGACCGTCGAGCTGCTGAAGTAGCGCTAGTGGCGTGAATCGTTGATTCGTGAGCAGTCTCGGGAGTGGCTGGGCGTGGCTGGCGGGGGGCGACGACCTGAGTCGTACTGGTGGTCCGGCGGGGTCGTCGCCTCCCGTCAGGCGCGTCCAGACGCCGCGAGGCTGCCACCGAATTAGCGACTCACGACACTCTAGGGCGCCCGCGCGCGAGGCCACACCGCCCGTCGTCTCTTACAGGCCGGCAGCGCGGAGGTCGGCCCGCAGGCCCGCCACGCGGCGCAGCTCGGGCGCGACCGCGACCGCGACCGCGCGGACGTGGTTGCCGCGCACGACGTAGACGTAGCGCGCGCCGCGGGCCAGCTTGCGGCCCACCCACAGCCCGGGGGCGCGGCGGGTGGCGGCGTGTTTGAGGCGGGCCATCGATGCGGCGGGGGCGATCCCCTTGGCGCGGTAGCCGCGCGCCGTGGTGGCTATGAGTGCGATATGCCCGGCGGCATTGAACACACTGGCGACGCGGGCGCCCTGCGCAGCGCCCTGCAGGCAGTAGCGGAAGGAACGCTCGGGCCGCGACAGCGGCTGACCGGCGCGGAACAGCGCCGCTTGGCTCGTGTCGCCGAGGCGCAGCGCGCGGCCCAGGCCCGACGCCCTGAAGCGCGAGTTGGCGGGCAGGCAGCTCGTCGCCGGGACGCCGTCGGCCCGCTCCCACGTCTCCAGGTACGCCTCGGCGCCCTGAAACATGTCAGCCATGATCTGGTTGCCGCCGACCACCTGGAGATCGTGCAGCCAGTCCGCGTACATGCCGTAGTTGGCGACGCCGTCGGTGTTGAGGTCAAAGGTGCGCTCGCCCCACTGCTCCTGCGGGAAGGTGACCTTCCCGTCATAGGAGGCGAAGGGGTAGCTGATCGGCGTGCCCGCCGCCGGACCGGCCTGGTCGGCAAGGCCGTTCATGTCCGAGCCCCAGCCGAAGCCGAAGTGGTACCTGGGATCGTGCAGCGCCTTGTCGGCCTTCCAGGTGGCGACGAAGGCGGCGGCGGGCTCGGCGGGCGGGCTGATGAACCCGCCGGTGGCGTAGACGCCTCCGAACAGCTGAGCCGATGAGCAGCAGTGCGCGGAGATGACGCCCGAGTAGTGGTGGGCGGCGGCGATGGACAGGGCGGCGGTGGCCGTGGCGCTGTCCATGTGGTCGAGCTGGATGAGGAAGTGGTCGGAGATCATCCGGTTGATGACGTAGCTGCCGAGGTCGGTGATCCCGCGAACGTTGCACTGCGGGCCGTCGCCGTAGACGGGCAGCGGACTCCCGTGCAGCAGCGAGGCCAGCGGCCCGTTGACCAGACCCGACAGCACACCGCCGGACGGCACGCTGATCTGGGCGGCGTCCTGATCCTGTGCGGGGCAGGGCTGCAACGTCCAGAAGCTGCCGGTCTCGTCGCGGTTGCCGGCGTTGACCACCGTCCCGAGCTCGCCGGCGATCATCTTGGTGCCGCCGAAGGCGTTGTCGAACTCGTGGATGGGGAAGAAGGTCCGCACGCCCAGGTCGTGGATCTCCTCCAGACCCGCGTCGATCTGGGACGCGTCGCACTGAGGCACGTCGTTGACCTCGCCGCAACCGAAGATCCGCGACACCTCGATGCCCTCGATGACGGCGAGCTTGCCCTCGTTGATCACCCTGCGGGCCTGGAACGGGTCGGTGACGATCCGGAACCAGCCCTGGCCCGGGCCCCCGGACTGGGCGTCGATGTAGTCCTGCAGCGTGTAGAGATCTGCGCTCTGGATCTTGACCGCGTCCATATCGTTGCAGGGGTTGCGCTGGGTGGTCATCAGAGAGCACAGCGCTTCGTTGTCGACGAGGTCAGTGACCATGAGGCGCAGGCCGGCCTTCCACGCGCGTTCGATGCCGGTGTAGTAGTCGCCCTCCTCGGCCAGCGCCGTCGGGCTCGGCCAATCGACGAACGTGGGCCAGCCGTGCATGTCGCTGGGTCGCGTCGCCCCGCCGAAGTCCATAAAGCTCTCGAACGCCCCGTTGGTTCCCTGCTCCTCGTCGGCGCAGCTCGCGGGCAGCGCGTACTGGACTCCGAACGGGCTCCAGGGCCGCCCGCAATGCCAGTCACCGCCCAGGAACTCGAATGCCGTCACGTGCGCGTGACCTTCCACGGTGCCCAGCACGTCCGCCTCCGGGCTGGCCCCGGCAAACGGAGTCCCGACGGCACCGACGCCGGCCTCGGGATAGACCGCGCAGCCCGTGGCCGGCATGAAGGTGACGGGCAGGCGCGTCCCCGTGCCGGAGTTCGTCATCGCAAAGCCCTGTGCCGAGCTGCCGTCGACAGTCCACTCCGTGGCGGCGCCGGGCGTGCTCGTGCCCTGCAGGTCGCCGCTCCCGTCATCGGTGAGGTAGTCGCCCTGTGGCCCGTAGAGCAGGTACACCCCCAGCGCCGCCGCCTGCATCCGAAACGGGCCCACGCTGGGCGCGAGGGGGGTCCCGCGGGAGGGCGAGCTCAGTGCGTAGCAGCCGTGCACGAGCGAATAGCGCGTCTGTGACTGCGCGACGGCCCCCGGGCGGCGGGCCAAGGTGGTGGCGGCAGAGCCCCCGAACGCAGCGAGCATCGCCGCCGCGGCGACCGCGATCAGCGCTGCGCCGCGCGCCGTCCGGCGTCGCCATCGCCCAGGAACCCGGTGCATCACGGCCCAACCCTACCCCGAAGGACCGAGCCTCACCCCAGCCCCGCGAGGTCGCGCTCACCGGGGGGTGCGGACGCCGAGCCGCTCCAGCTCCACCGGTCCTCGATGGTGGTCGTCACGGTGACGCCGCCTCGGCGGCAAATGGTGCCGGATCAGCTGACGCTAGGCGAAAGCCTCCGGCGCCGTCCACGATTTTCACCAGCCATCTAGAGCGCCTTGGCCAGCCGCACGTCAGTGGCGCGAGCAGGGTCGACGAGCGCCTCCAGCGCCGAGTCATAGGACGGGAAGGACAGCACGATCCCGTCGTGGAGCACCATGAGATAGCGGTCCAGCGTGGACAGGAAGGCGCGATCGTGCGATACGGCGACGACTGTGCCGGTGAAGCCGTCCAGGGCGCGCTCCAGCGCCTCCGAGGAGTCAGTGTCGAGGTTGTCGGTGGGCTCGTCGAGCAGCAGGAGGTTGTGCCCCTCCAGCTCGAGGATGAGAACGTCGAGCCGGGCCTTCTCGCCGCCGCTGAGCACGTCATAGGACCGGCGCGCGGCCTCGGCCAGCCCGTAGCGGGCCAGCGCGCCCATGGCCGCCTGCAGCTCTCCGCGTTGCACCATGACGATGTCCAGGACCGTGCGGCCGGCGAAATCGGCGCGCGTCTGAAGCTGGGTGAAGAAACCCGTCGAGACGCGCGGGCCGACGCGCAGCTCACCGCCGTCGGGCTCGCGCCGGCCCGCGAGGACCGACATCAGTGCCGTCTTGCCCGACCCGTTGGGCCCGGCGACCCCGACGCGCTCGCCGAAGTGGATCTCGTCGGAGAACGGCAGGAGCAGGTCGCCGATCTGGAGCGAGCGCAGATCGAGGACGATTCGCGCCGAGTCGCTGCCGCGGATGCGGACCGCGATCGCCTGATCGGCGACCGGCGCCGGCGGCGGGCCGGGAGCGCGGAAGCGACGCCAGCGCGACTCCATCGCGTCCGCCCGCTTGGCCCAGTCGGGCGCGTAGCGAGCGCGCTCCTTGAACGTCTTCATCAACCGGTACAGCCGCCGCTCCTCCTCATGCCAGCGCTTGACGGCATCCCCGAGGCGGCGCTGACGGTCCTCGCGCGCCTGGGCGTAGGTGGCGTACGAATCGCCGTGCACCCAGGCGCCGTGGCCCTCGAGGGTCACGATCGCGCCGAGCGCACCGGCCAGGACCGCGCGGTCGTGGGAGATCATCAGGATTGTCTTCTTGGACGCTCGGATCCTCCGCTCGAGCTCGAGTTTGGCGGGGACATCGAGGAAGTTGTCGGGCTCGTCGAGGAGCAGCACGTCTGCGTCGGAGGCGAACAGGACGTCGAGGACAAGCTGCTTGCGCTCGCCTCCCGACAGGCTGCGCGCCGGCCGCTCGGCGATCTCGTCAAAGGGCGCGCGGACGATCCGCCGGCATGAGGCGTCCCATTGGCCCTCCAGCTCGTAGCCCCCCAGGGCCGACCAGTCGGCGATGGCCTCACCCAGCTTGATACCGGCCGACGGGTCGCCCGCCGCCAGCTCGGCCTCGAGCGACAGCATGCTCTCCCCCGCCTGACGCACCGCATGCGGGGCCAGCGAGAGCAGGAGTTCGCGCACCGTGCGCTCGTCGTCACCGACCCCGACGTCCTGGGACATGAAGCCGGCGCTCCCGCCGACGCTGACGTCGCCCTCGTCGGGCGTCAGCACGCCGGCGAGGATCCTCAGCAGCGTGCTCTTGCCCACCCCGTTGCGGCCGACGAGCCCCACGTGCTGGCCGGGCGACACGCGAAACGACACGTCGGAGAACAGCAGGTCGCCGCCCGGATGGGCGTAGGCCAGCCCCGATACCGCCACATGCGCCACCGCGCCAATCTTTGCACGCTCAGCCCTGCAAGCGTCGCGCGTCGCCGTGGGAAACCGCGGGTCAGGGAGCCGGGTTGGCCGCGGGGCCGGGGACCGGCAGGGCGGCTGCGTCGGCGAGCGCGCTCGCCGTTTCAGCGAGCGTGGCGGGGTCGACCTCGACGTTGGTCTCCGTCCACTCGCCCCAGTTCACGAGCGGCAGGCTGATCTGGTAGCGGTAGACGGTGCCATTGTCGTTGACCAGGTACGTGTCCACGGCGTCGGCCTGGTGGTGCAGGATCACCTGGCCCGCGGCCTCCGCCAGACGCACGAGAGCCCTGAAATTGCCGACGTCGACCGGAGGCCAGCCCAGGTCCTCGCCGATCAGGATGGGCACGAGCAGGTGTCCGTAGCGCGTGCGAATACGGGCGGCCTCGTCGAAGGCGCGGTTGCGCGTCAGCAGGATCGCCAGCGGGACTGCCACCACGCCGCAGAGCAGGGCGCCGAGCAGCCCCAGCCACTTCAGGGTGGCGTAGCTCGTGTCGTGCCCGAGCACGTGGAGCGGGTTGGGCGCGACCGAGGTCGTGATGATGGTGCCCTTCTTGGCCGCGACGGTGCCGGCGCTGCCCGCCTCAAGCTGCAGAGGCGTAAGAGCGAAGCCCAGCCCGGGGCTGTACTCCTGATCCACGGGCTGGCCCGCCACCGTCGCGTTCACGTGGGCGTTCAGCGTGACCGCGAGCGTATAGCCGGAGATGCCGGCCATTCCGGTCTGCCGTGCGACCTCAACGAGCAACGCCTCCACGGCATTGATGTCCAGCGTTGTCGACAGAGCGGTGCGGGCACCCCGGAAGTGCCGCACTGAGGTGAGGGGGATGCTTCGCTTCCAGCCGGTGACTCCGCTGACGTTGAGGACGAGCTGCGCCGTACCGCGCACGCCGGTCGCGTGGGGCCCGTCGAAGCGGTCGACGACCCTGACGCCGATGCGGTGCACGAGCGCCAGGAAGATCGGGTCGCCGGTGTTGACCGTGCCATCGGGATAGACCGCGCCGCGCGGAGCGCTGGCGTGGTAGCCGAACGTGGCCTGCTGGGTGTAGGCCACGTCATGGGGCACGGTCTTGGTGGTGGCATGGCCGAGCGCAAAGCCGCCGAGGGCCAGACAGGCGACGCCCGCCGCACCGACCCCGATGAGGAGGCTGCGAACGCTGGGCGCCGCGGAGACGTTGTGGCGGAGGTGGCTCATGGGCTTAGGGTGAGAGGGTCCGGTGGAAGCTCTGCGACCGTGTCGGCCTCGGCGGCGCTTCTCCGTGCCCCCGATGAGCAGCAGGCCCACGAACACACAGAGCAGGACGACCGTGACCCGTGCGTGCAGCGCCTTGAGGATCCGGCCGCCGTGCGGGACGCGGAGCCACAGCGAGCCCACCAACTGTGAGCGCGTCGGGTGGGTCGGATCGAGAAAGCTGTTGTTGTCGCCCTTGAACGTGTAGTGACCGTTGTTGATGGCGACGATGCGGTGCAGGACGACCACCTTCAGCAGCGAGCTGTGGTAGGCGACGACCATCCCGACGCGGTAGTGAGTCGCCGGTCGGACCAACGCCAAGTCGCCCGTATGAAACCGCGGCTCCATACTCACCCCATGTGTGATCACATAGGTGGTCGAGCCTCCGATCTGTGGCGGAGCAAACTCGACCCAGGCGACGATCGCCATGATGACGATCGCGGCCGTCAGGAGGGTGGAACGTAGGCTCGTTCGTTTCACGGTGGCTCTTCATTAGGTGCTCTGAGTCCAAGAGCCGGGAGGAGCGCAACGGCGATCGTCGCGCCCCTCCCGGGTGGGACCGTCTACAGGTGTTACTGGGTGACGGAAACGGCGTAGCTGCTCGCGCCGGTGATCGCCTCCACGCCGCCCGTGCCGGTGCCGTTGGCGACCGCGCAGTTCCAATGGGTGTCGGTACCGGCGTTCGTGTCGGTGCACGTGTCCAGGGCGGACTCGTCACCAAAGCCGGCCTTGACGGTGTTGCCGGCCTGGCTGGCGCTGAAGACGAGGTCGACGGACGTGATGTTGCCCGTGCTGTCGTCGTTGTTGTGGATGCTGCTGACCGTCGCACCCGTGACGGTCACCGAGCCATACCCGGCGACGTCAGTGGTGGGAAGGGTGTTGCTGGCCGTAAAGGCGGCGCCTCCGGCGGCAATCGCGCCGATCAGCACAACCACCGCGACCATCCTCCTGGAAATGCGGTGCATCTGTATCCTCCTTGACAGACCCGCGTCATGGGGGTGACGGTCGGGCAGTTGGTTGGCGCCGCTTCGCAAAGAGCGGCTTTCTCTTGCCGGTGTCATCGTCCGGTTCCCACAGACCCTGATCCGTAGTAACTGCGGATTCGTGACGATGCGATCGAGTGCGCGGACGATTCCGTCCGGGATATGTGCTATGGGCTGTCGTACGGGACGCGCGCTCACGCCGAGCGGCGGGGTCAGGGCAACGGCCGTGCGTCGGCGGCGACGCGGGGGCTGTCGGTGATGATCTGCCGGCGGCGCAGCGCCTCGAGCAGCGGCTCCTGATCCGCGAAACCGACCAAGGTGGCGACCTGCGGCCGCAGCCCGATGGTCAGCCTCTTCGGGTCCGACGCGATGACCTGACCGTCGACCTCCAGACGCGCGCCGCCGATGCCGCAGGCGATCTCGAGCTCGAGCCGCGAGCCAGGGGCGATCACCAGCGGCTGGCGGAAACCACCGTGGGTGGCCAGTGGCGTCAACAGGTACGCCTCGGTCTCGGGCATGAGCAGCGGACCCCCCGCGGCCAGCGCATAGGCGCTGGAGCCGAGCGCCGTGCTGACGATGCAGCCGTCGCCGGCCTGGCGGGTGAAGAGGACGCCGTCGACACGACTGGTGACGCGGACCTGGCCGATGCCGTCACGCACGACGCAGACGTCGTTGACCGCGAACAGGTCAGGACCGTCCGGGCGGGCCACGGTGAGCGCGGGAACGATTCGCGCCGTCCAGTCGTCGTCGCGGAAGCGATCCAGCGCTGCGGCCAGCCCGTCGGCGCTGACCGTGGTCAGCGCCCCGAGACTGCCGCACGTCACGCCCAGCACGGGTCGGCCGGCGGCGACCGCCGCCCGGATCGCCGCCAGCATCGTCCCATCGCCGCCGATGGAGACGAGGAGATCACAGCGGTCGGGCTCCCCGAGCTCGGCGACCCTCCGCTCCTGGCCGGCGACGGGGACCTGCACGACGCCGACACCGCGCTCGGCCGCCCATCCGCGCAGCCGGTCCAGCGGGCGCTCGACGTCCCGCGATGGATGGACGACCACTCCCACGCACTCGACCCGGCGGGCGGTCCGATGCTCTGAGGCTGAGGCCATGGGTGGGATTGTGACGTGCCCCTGACCGGGCACGACTGCGCTCACGCCCGGACGTAGCGCATGAAGAGAACCCCGTCGTGCTCCAGGGCGCGGAGGAGGCGCAACTTGATGAGCTCGGCCAGCGGGTCGGAGGTGATCCCCAGCTCCTGGCCGCCCACGATCGTGGGCGCCAGCGTCAGGAACAGCTCATCGACGAGGTCGTGGGCCAGCAGCGCCGTGAACAGCGTGGGTCCGCCCTCGCACAGCAGCGACCGAACGCCGTGGTCGTGGCGCAGCGAGTGCAGGACGCCCGCCAGCTCGCCGTCGACCCCGGGCAGCGCATGAACGCTCACCTGCGCGCCGCAGGCCGGCGCGGCGACGCCCGGCGGCGCATAGACGGCCACTCTCGACTCGGCTGCAGCGAACAGGGGGATGTCGAAGGGAATCCGGCCGCTGCGGCTGATCACCACTGCCAGCGGCTGCGGCGCCCGCCCCTCGGCCACGCGGATGTCGACGAGCCGCTGCGCACGCGTCAGCGGGCCGTAACGCTCCACGGCAAGGGTGCCGGTGCCGGCGAGGACGGCGTCGACCTGGGTGCGCAGCAGATGGAACATGGCGCGGTCGCCCTCGCCGCCGAGCAGCGCCGTGCGCCCGCGGGCGGTTGCCTTGCCGTCGGCGCTGGAGACGAAGTTGCAGACAACGTACGGCCGATCCGCCGGCGCGGCATCGCCGAGGCGCATGCCCGTGTAGAACGTCTCTGGTGTCCCGGCCGGCCCCGGGGGTATCGCCGCCTGGAAGAGCATCCGACGGAGACTAATGACCTCGACCGAGCAGACATTCGTCCGCATCACCGTTGCCCTGGACTATCCGATGCTGATCGTCACCACGGTTGCCGGCGAGGAGCGAGCGGGTTGCCTGGTGGGATTCTCCACACAGTGCAGCATCGATCCGCCGCGCTACCTGGTGTGCCTGTCAGACAAGAACCGCACCACGCGGGTAGCGGCGCGGGCCACGGCGCTGGCGGTGCATTTCGTCCCCGAGACCGCGCGCGACCTCGCGGAACTGTTCGGGTCAGAGACCGACGACACGACCGACAAGTTCGAGCGCTGTGACTGGCACCCCGGCCCGGACGGGCTGCCGCTGCTCGATGGCTGCCGGCGATGGTTCGCGGGGCGGATCCTCGACCGGCGGCGCGTCGGGGATCACATCAGCCACCTGCTGGAGCCATTCGCCGCGGCCGATGACGAGGACGCAGACGAGATGCTGATGTTCCGCGACGCCAAGAACATGGACCCCGGCCACGAACCGTAGATGCCTATGCTGGGCGGGTGGCGAATCTGCGGCTGGCGATCGTCGGATACGGGCTGGCCGGTCGCGTCTTCCATGCCCCACTGATCGCCGCCACCCGGGGGCTCGAGGTCACCAGCGTCGTCACCTCCAGCCCGGAGCGTCAGGCCCAGGCCTCAGCCGATCATCCGCGGGCGCGCATCCTGAGCAGCCCGGAGCTGTTGTGGGAACGTCAGGACCATGACCTGGTGGTCATCGCCACGCCGAACGACACGCACACGCCCCTGGCATCAGCGGCCATCGCACACGGGCTGCCGGTAGTGGTGGACAAGCCTCTCGCGGTGTCGGCGGCGCGCGCCGAGCAGATCGTGGCGCGCGCCCAGCAATCCGGGGTGCTGCTCACCGTGTTCCAGAACCGCCGGTGGGATTCCGATCACCTGACCCTGCGGCGCCTGCTCGACGGCGGCCACCTCGGGTCGATGTTTCGTTACGAGTCCCGCTTCGAACGGTGGCGACCCTCGCCCAAGCCCGGCTCGTGGCGAGAGACGCTGTCTCCCGACGCGGGAGGCGGGCTCCTGCTGGATCTCGGCAGTCATCTCGTCGACCAGGCCTTGACGCTGTTTGGCCCGGTCTCTCACGTCTACGCCGAAGTCGAGGACCGGCGGGGGCTGCCCACCGACGACGACGTCTTCATCGCGCTGCGACACGTCAGCGGCACGATCAGCCATCTGAGGGCCTCCGCCGTCACCGGCGCGCCCGGGCCGCGGCTGCGCGTGCTGGGGAGCGAGGCCGCGTTCGTGCTCACCCGGCTGGACTCCCAGGAAGATCGGCTGCGGGCCGGGGAGCGCCCGGACACCGTGCCGGACTGGGGCGTCGAGCCCGAGGCCCATCGGGGGCGGCTGGTCACGGGCGACGCCAGCGTCCCGGTTCCGGGCGAGCGCGGCGACTGGCCACGGTTCTACGCCCTGCTGGCGGCCGCGCTGCGCGAGGGCGGCCCGCCGCCCGTGGATCCCGCCGACGCCGTGGCGGCGCTGCGCGTGCTCGAGCAGGCCCGGGAGAGCGCCGCGACGGCGACGGTTCGAGAGCTCTAGCGTGGCTCGAGCACGATCACCGGGATCACGCGCTCACCGGCCTTCTCCTGGTATTCCGCAAACGCCGGGGAGCGTTCGGCCTGCGTCGCAAAGAGGCGATCGCGCTCGGCGCCCTCCGCCTCGGCTGCGCGGACCGGGACGGTCTCGGGGCCGACCTCTACCTCGACCTCAGGGTGAGCCTTGAGGTTGTGATACCAGGCGGGGTTGCTAGGCGCCCCCGCCTTGGAGGCGAAGACGACGTAGCGGTCGCCGTCGCGCGCGTAGGCAAGCGGGTTGACATAGTCCTGGCCGGACCTGGCGCCCGTGTGATGGAGGAGCAGGAGCGGCGTGCCCTCGAAGGGCGGCCCGACGCGCCCCTCATTGGCGCGGAACTCGTCGATGATCCGGGAGTTGAAATCCGAGGGCGAGGTCGACATGGCGGCTCCTGACGGTGGGATGACGGCCCGGCAGTCTCAGTATGGCGCCGCCGCCTGCGACCATGACCGGCATGAAGGTCCGGTTTGCCGTCGCGCCCGGACGAGACGTGGATCTCGTCGAGTTCGCCGACGCGCTCGAGGTCAGCGATTTCGATGGCATCTGGCTCTCGGATCTACCGCTGGCGCCGGTACTCGATCCCCTGCTCGGACTAGCCCTCGCCGCCGGTCGCACGCGGCGCCTGCGCTTGGGCGCGAACGTCGTGCCGCTCGGGCGCAACCCGTTCCTGCTGGCCAAGGAGCTCGCCCAGCTGGACCACCTCTCCGGCGGTCGCCTGCTGCTCAGCTTCGTGACCGGCCTCGGGCAGGCCGGGGAGCGACAGGCGCTGGGGCTGGACGGCGCGGTCCGGGGCGAGGTGCTGGAGGAGGTTCTGGGGCTGGTGCGCACCTGGTGGGCCGGGGAGACCGTCACCCACCGCTCGGAGCGCTGGTCGTTCACCGAGCTGCCGAGCCCCGGCCGCCCGGTACAGGAGCCCCTCGAGGTCTGGCTGGGCGGGCGCGGGCCCAAGGCGCTCGATCGGGTGGGCCGGATCGCGGACGGCTGGCTGGGCGCGCAGCTCACGCCGCGCGAGACCGAGCTCGCCCGGCGGCAGATCCAGGAGGCCGCGGAGCGTGCCGGCCGCGAGGTGGACCCCGAGCATTTCGGGATGAGCATCGCGTACTGCCATCGCGAGCCTTCGCCTGACGTACTGCGCACCGTCGCCGCGCGGCGGACCGACATCGATCCGCGGGAACTGGTGCCCGTCGGCGTCGCCGGGCTGCGCACGTTCCTGCGGGGCTGTCTTGACGCGGGACTGTCGAAGTTCGTGGTCCGCCCGGCGCAAACGGTGTCCTCCTGGGCCCAAGAGTCCGCGTGGCTGTCCGAGGCGATCCTCGACCTTCAGACGTAGGCCGGACCGTGGGAAGACCTGGGCCGGAGTGGACAGGCGCCGTGACAGTCACCGTCGTCGCGCTCGCCCTCGCGGCGCTCGACATCTTCGACGGCTCGGTGCATCGATGGTGGGCGGACCACGCGTTCACGACGGCGCTCGTCGCCGGGATCCTCGTGCTGCTGATGACCGTGCTGATCGCCGATCGTGTCATCCACCACCGCCAGTTGCGGGACCGCTCTCGCGCCATCGCGGCCCAGGCCGCGATCGTGATGACCCAGGCCACACGCACCGCGCAGAGCGCTGCCGCGATGCTCGACGGGACCGGGGACACGCCGCGGCACCGCCGGGGATACGGACCGGGCTCGGCTGAACACGGCCGTCGAGCAGATGCGTCAGGCCTCGCTTCCGCTGCTGGCGATCCTCAGCCCGGAACAGCGCGACGTGGTGACCGAGGATCCGGGGGCGGCCGCCGCGCGCGACGGGGGCGCGTAGACGGTCAGCTCGAGCTGGACGCCGCCGCAGGCGCCGGCGGCGCCATGACTCGCCGTGAGAAGGCGAGGGCACGCTGCCCGACGTTCGGCGCGTAGACGGCCACGGCGAGGGCGATGAGCGACGGCACGCTGACTACGAGGAAGACCGCGGCCTGGGTGTCGAAGGCGAAGTGGTTCTGGAGTGTCCACGCGACCACCGCCGTCGCGACCAGCGACACCGCCGGCGCGCGCCGGGTGGCAACGACCTCCCAGGCCAGCAGGGCGAAAAGGAAGGGCAGCCAGTAGTAGGAGATATCCCACGGATCCAGCATGCAGCGCAGCGCCAGCAACAGTGCGAGCAGCAGGAGCGCGTCGTGGCGGGCACGCGCCGCCCACGGGCGACGCACCAGCGCGAAGAGCGCGGTCAGCACCGGCATGAGCACCACCACCAGCGAGTGCCCGAGACCGCCGAGCCAGCTCGGGGGGAGGCGATAGACGAAGTTCGGGTCGAGGATGAACAGGCCGGGGCGAGCATGCGGGACGGACCCGAGGAACCACCAGATCTGCCAGGGGTGAAAGATCGCGCCGGTGCTGGTGCCCACCGCCCTGAACTGGCCGGTGAAGCCCGCAGTGGCAAGCATGAACGGCGCCATCAGCACGGCGGCGACGCCCCCGGCGACGACGAGGGCCCGGATGCGGGCGCGTGGGAGGGCGACCAGCATGGGCCCGGCCGCGAGCACGGCCCATTCCTTGTTGGCGATGGCCAGCCCGAGGAGAACGGCGGCGACGATCGTGCGATCGCGCAGCGCACAGAGCACCGCGGCCACGCACAAGGCAGCGGAGAGAAGGTCCTCCGGGTGGCCCCATTTGAGCGCCCACATGATCAGCGGGTTGGCCACGCACACCAGGAGCACGAGGACGCGGGCGATGGTCGAGCTGCCCTTGGCTCGCATCTGGCCGCTCAGCCAGACACCCAGCGCGCCCGTCGCCATCAGGCAAGGGATCGCGCCGGCGCGGTAGACGGCGAAGTCTCCGCTGTGCGAGAGCTTGGTGGCCAGCAGGAACGGCGCGCGAAGGACGAGGGAGGCGCCGTAAATCGGTGCAAGCGCGAGGAAGGAGTGGAGGTGCCCGGCCAGAAGCGCATTGGCTGCCGGCTGCGCCTCCACCCTCCAGTCAGCACCCGGGTGCAGTCTCAGCCAGCCCAGCACGAAGAGGGCGACGGCGGCCAGACCGGTGTCCAGGGCGACGCCGCGCGCGGCGGCCCGGTCGATCTGCTTCACACGCCTGCGCATTGCATCGAGTCATCGGCCAGCGGCCCCGGGGGCTTGAACGGCCGGGCCGCCGCCCCGTCAGCCTGCGCCGAGCAGTCGCGTCGTAGCGGCCGACGCCGATCATGCCGGCCAGCAGGCCAGTCGCCTTGGCAAAGGATTTGCGCGCTCAGGTTGCGGGGCCGTGACCTTGACTCCTCCGATCACACGCCGGGGTCATCTGAGGCGTGTGATCTGAGAAGTCAGCGGGACTCGGGTTTGGGATCACACCGTGTGAAAGTGCTCGGTGTGAGATCTGAGGTGTCAACCGCCGGCGCGCGGGATGAGCGCACTCGGGCCGACCTTCATCGCCGCCGTTGATGTGCGCCTGCGCTGTGCGTGAGCGCCCGGACGCAAGCGGTCAGGCGGGGGGGATGCCCTGGTCGCGCCGCGGACGGCAGCCCACGCCGGGCAGCGTGCTCTGCGGCGCCAGACACGCGATCTGGACCGCCGGCTTGCTCCGTGCGCGCATCGTGAAGCCGTAGTACTTGCCGACGTAGCTGGGGTGTGAGATGAGGATCGTCAGGCGCGCGCCCACGGCGAGGCGACGCCCGGCGAAGTACTTGGTGAGAAAGAAGTTGTTGGGCGGGCAGGCGTTCGCGGGCACGGTGGGGGAGCATTTCTTGGGCCGGAGCACCGGGAAGTCCTCGGAGCGAAACGGGCAGCCCTTGCCCTCGCAGCCGACGACCACGTCGCTGCCCTCGTACAGCCCGCCCACGGTCAGGCCGAGGACGCGGGTGTAGGTGGGCGTGAACAGGAACGTCCAGCTCGTGAGCGCGGTGATGTCGCCCTTGATGGGGATGGCGGACACGGCCAGCGTGGAGCTCGCCGAGGTGGCCGGAGCGTACGTCGCGTCGCCCCCGTAGCTGGCCGAGATCGGGTGCCTGCCCGCCACCACGAACGTCACCGAGCACGTGGCGACGAGCTTGGAGATCTTCTGCGCGGTGCATCCGCTGATCGGCTTGCCGCGGTCTGAGAACCGGACCGTGCCCGCGGGGGCCGGCGGCGTCGGAGTGGCCCGGGGCACCGAGAGGGACGCGGTCATGGTCGTGCGCCGGGCCGCGCGGATCTGCTTGGCGACGCGCAGCATGATCGAGGTGTGGGTGGTGCCGACAGCCGTCGCGGCGCGGGGAGTCCCGGCCCCCGTGGCTTGGGGGCTGGCGGCGTAGGCGACGGCGGCCCCCAGAGCACCTGCGAGAGCCGTTGCAAGCAAAAAGCGGAGAGCGCGCCGGCGTGGCGAACTACTCGCCCGTATCCCTTCCCGGCGACCCGGAAAGGCCGCAAAATCAAGGGTTCTACAATTCCGAGCGCGCTTCATCTCAGCTCATGATGTACGGATCAAGAGGCAATCCCACGCCCGCCGACCCGGCCATGGCTGTCCAGGTCGATGCTAACGACGCGTTCGACATGGGGATCCAATTCGAACAGCGCGACGATTTGCCTGCCGCCGAGGAGGCATATCGCGCCGCTGACCAGTTGGGCCACGCCACGGCGGCCCTGAATCTCGGCGTGCTCCTCGAGGAGCGCGACGACCTCGACGGGGCCGAGCAGGCCTTCCGCCGCGCCGACGAGCGCGGCGACGCCACCGGCGCCTTCCACCTCGCGTGGCTGCTGCAGGAGGGCGGAGATCTCAGCGGGGCCGAGGAGGCCTACCGCCGCGCCGAGATGCGCGGTCACCCCGCGGCTCACGCCAATCTGCGCATGCTCCTGGGCGAGCCCGGCGACGGCGCCGCGGCGCCCAGCGGGTCCAACGGGGCGGGGGCGCCGCCAAGCGCCCCGGTGGCCACGACTGCGCCCCCAGCCGCCCCGGCCGCCACCGCCGCGCCCCCACCCGCCCCGGCGCCGGTGATCCCACCCCCACCCCCGGTCGACGTTCCGCTGCCGCCCGAGCCGCTGGCCCATGGGGAGCCGCTCGAGGAGGAGCCGCTTGAGGAGGCGCCGCCCGAGGAGGAGCTGCTCGACGAGGAGGCGCCACCCCAGGAGGAGCTGCTCGACGAGGTGGCGCCGCCGTCAGAACCCGTTCAGCCGGAGGTGGACGATGCCGCCGCCGACGCGCTTGCGGTCGCCGCCGCCACGTCGGCGACCGTCGGCGAGCCGTCATTCGTGGACCCCGCGGGCGCCGACCTGCTCGCCGCAGAGCTGAGCCAGCGCGCCACCGCGTCCCGGCGCTCACCCGCCGGCCGCTCCGGGACCGGGACGCGCGCGACCCGCGGCTCCGCCAGCCGCGGGGCCGAGCCCCAGGAGCGGGCGAACAAGCCATCCCGGAGTGGCGGCCTTCTGCGGCGGGTGCTGGGCTTCGGGCTGCCCGTGGCCGCCTTCGCGGCAGCGTTCATCCTCGGGGCGGCCTCGCGGCCCCACCACCCGGCGCCGGCTCACCTGGCGACGGCCTCCAGCCGCACCGCAGCCAGCGCGACCGTGTCCAAGGTCTCACCGGTGCCCGCGCCCGCCAAGCTGATCGTGGCCAAGCACCGGGCGGTGCACAAGAGCAAGCCCAAGCCCGCCAACAGAACGGCCGTCGCCACCCACGGCACCACGACGGCCAGGCCCACGGCGAGCGATCCGCCCGCCTCGCCGGCGCCGGCTGCGCCGGCCGCGCCCGCCCCCACCATAACCCCCGGGTCCGGCGGCTCGTCGGTGAGCACGAACGGCACCGGCACCGCGAGCGGCACCGGCTGAATCGTCAGGCGATCCGGTAGCCCAGCTGGCGCAGCTGGTCATAGGCGGCGTTCAGTCCCGAGCCGGCCGCCGACAACGCCGCCTGAGCCCGCCCGTACGCCGACACGTTCTGCCTGGCCGCCGCCTGAGCCAGAGCCTTGTAGGCGTCGGCGTTCGCGTGGAGCGCTGACACCAGCGCCTGGTTACCCGCGCTCATGGTGCCGACGTCGATGTGGCTGGCAGCGCTCGCCGCCTGAGCATGCGCGGTGGCCAGCGCGGAGGCGGCACGCACGCGGTCGCGGACGCGCCGTGAGCGCAGGGCGGGTCCGGTGCTGCGCCTGACCTGGTCGAGCTGGCCGAGGATGCGGTTGAGCTGGAGGGCGTAGCCGGGGTCGACCGTCACCGAGGTGACATCGCCCGTCGTCAGCTTGATCGTCGACAGCAGTCGTTCGCAGTCGCTGGTGAAGCGCGCCGAGAACGTCGGGGCCGAGCACACGGCCGTGATCGTGCCCACGGTGGTCGGTAGGGCGTAGATCGACTCGGCCACGTGCTCGCCCTGCGGAGTGAGGTTGAGATACCGGAGGAACCGCTGCCCACCGAGGGTGACGATCTGCGGCCGCGTCGTCGGCGGAACCACGGCGGCGAGACGGGGCGGCAGGGCCGCCGGCGCGGTGGTCTGCTGGGTCCCGATCACCAGGCGCGACTGCCCCGATCCGTTGGCGGCCAGCGTGAGCACGTCGCCGAGGGGGACGAGGGGCACCGGAGTGGCGGGCCTGACGGTCCAGCCGGACGGATAGTTGACCTTGAAGTCCGCCACCGAGGCCTGTCGGTCAAGCGCCGGGGGCGAGGCCGTCGTCTTGCCGGAGCCGTACCGGGCCAGCGCGAACCCCACCACCGCCACCGCGGCGGTCCCCGCCAAGGTGCGAGCGACGGTTCGCATCCCGGGCGAGCATAGAACCGCGCCCGCCGCCGGACCACGCCTGCACGCCTCTGTTCAGCTGCCCCCCCGGCGCGGGCTGCAATGTCGGCGAGTTCCTGCTCAGCCTCGACGCTCTCCCGGTCGCCTGGACCGACCCTCATGGCGCCTGGACGGCGTGGCTGTAGCGCGACTCAGCGCTCGGGCCGCTCGACGTCGGCGCCGGCGTACTCGAGCGTGCCGCCCGCGGGGACGGCCATCAGGGTGTCCCCCGCATGCTCCTCTGGCGCGGCACGCCGGCCTCGCCCGAACCACGGCTGGCCCTTGGCCGGCACCAGCGACGCCAGTGCGGCGATCACGCACGCCACCAGGCCGAAGGTGAACGCGGAGGTCAGCGCGCTCGAGAAGGGGCCGGAGATGACCGAGGGGAAGAACGTGTGGCCGAGCAGGACGTGCTGCTGGTGGGCGGAGACGGCGTGGAGGTGGGGCCCGAGCAGGGTCTGGATCGGGTTGTAGCCCAGGAAGGCGGCGAACAACGTCGCCACCGGCGGCAGGTTCGCAGCCTGCTGGGCCACGCTGCTGGAGACGCCGTGGGCGGTCAGGCCGTGATAGAGCGATTGGTGCAGGCCGCCCGAGAGCCCGACGATCATCAGGCTGAAGAAGATCCCGATCGACAGCACCATCGCGGAGTTCATGAACGTGGCGGCCATGCCGCCTCCGGCGCCGCGCTGGTTGGCGGGCAGGCTGTTCATGATGCTGGCCCGGTTGGGCGAGAAGAAGATGCCCATGCCCAGCCCGTTGAGGATGATCACCAGCGCGAACACCGGATAGGAGAAGTTCACGGGCAGCAGGGCCAGCAGCAGGAACGAGAGCGCGGCCAGCGCCATGCCGGCCACCGCGAACGGCCGCGGGCCCATGCGGTCAGACAACGCACCGGCAATGGGCCCGGCGAACAGCATCCCGGCGACGAGCGGCAGGAGGTAGATCCCCGCCCACAGCGGGGTGTCGGCGAAGCTGTAGCCGTGGCGGGGCAGGTAGATGCCCTGCAGCCAGATGATGAGCACGAACTGCAGGCCGCCGCGGCCGATGCCCGACAGCAGCGAGGCGACATTGCCCGCGGTGAAGGCGCGGACCTTGAACAGGTCCAGGTGGAACATCGGCTGCTCCACGCGCGTCTCGATGATGCAGAAGGCGATCAGCATGAGGATGCCGCCGCCGATCTCGGCGATGACCTTGGGGCTCGTCCACCCCATCGTGTGATGACCATAGGGCTGAATGCCGTAGGTGATGCCGATCATGACCGCGATCAACCCCACGGCGAAGGTGACGTTGCCCCACCAGTCGATCTTGGCGGGCTTGCGCTCGGAGAGGTCGCGCAACTTGGCAAAGCCCCAGACGGTGCCCAGGATCCCGAACGGCACCGAGACCAGGAACACGGCGCGCCAGGCCACGGGGGCGAGCACGCCGCCCAGCACGAGGCCGATCGAGGAGCCCGCCACCGCGGCCACGCCGTTGATCCCGAGCGCCAATCCGCGCTGATTGGCGGGGAAGGCGTCGGTGATGATCGCGCTCGAGTTGGCGAACAGCATCGCGCCTCCCACGCCCTGCAGAGCACGCATGACGATGAGCCACATCGCGCCCGCGCCGCCCTTCATCCAGGTGACGGCGAGCATGATCGAGAAGAAGGTGAAGACGGCAAAGCCCAGGTTGAACGTGCGCGCTCGCCCGTAGATGTCGCCGAGCCGGCCCAGGCTCACCACCAGCACGGCGGTGACGACGAGGAAGCCGAGGATCAGCCACAGCAGGTAGTTGGTGTTGCTGGGCTGCAGCGGATTGATGTGGATGCCGTGGAAGATGGCCGGCAGCGAGATGAGCAGGATGCTCGCGTTGATCGTGGCGATCAGAACGCCGAGCGTCGTGTTGGACAGCGCAATCCACTTGTAGTGCTCGGGGACCGGATTGCCATGGTGGTCCAGGCGGACCGCGGGGCGCTCGGGGGCGCCGGCTCCATTGTGATGTGCGCCGTTCGTTCTCACGGCTTCCTTTCGGGCTTGAGTCGGGCCGGTCCCGAGGAGATAGACGAAAACGCAGCCGCCAGAACGCAGCTACCTCACGTTTACGTAAAGAATAGCTTACTCGGAGTGAGCAGTCTGACGCGTGATCCGGCCGTCATCGCCCAGCGCGAAACCGGCCAGCCCGAAGGTCTCCTCCAGCAGGCGCGGGATCTCGGCGCGCTCCACCTCGGACACGGTCGTGTCGTCGGGGGTGCGCTTTGTGAGCGAGAGGCCGTTCCAGTCGCTGAGCGCCACCCGCGTCCCGTCCGGGCGGTTGACCGCGATGATGAGGCCGGCCACGAACGGCGAGCGCGGATTGGTGCACGTGAACCAGTTGCTGGTCTCGATGTCGATGGCCGGCACCGGTTCCGGCACGAAGCCGTACACGTCGGTCCATCCCGCTTCGTCGGCGGTCTGCAGCACGTGCTCGGGGCCATCCTGCACCAGGCGAAAGCGCCAGCCCGACTGCTCGTGCTCGGCGCCGGGCCCGAACGGGATCGGCTCGAGGAGGGTGCCGTTGCCAAAGCCGACATCGGCGAGCCACACCGCGCCGTCGGCGTGCACGCGCAGCACGAGATGGGTGCGGGGGCGCGGCGCGTCCCGCGGACGGCCGAGGCGCACGCGCGCCAGCATGGGCTCGACCTCTGCGCCAAGCGCGCGCAGGCCCTGGGCGAGCAGGAGATTGTGCTCGAAGCAGTAGCCCCCGCGGCGCTCCTGTACGAGCTTGCGGTGCAGGTCGCCGAGCTCGAGCGACACCGGGACCCCACGGTGGGGATCGAGGTTCTCAAAGGGGATTGAGGTCACGTGAGCGCGATGCACGCCGGCCAACCCGGCCTCTTCCCCCGCTCCGATGCGGTGCAGATAGGCGCTCAGCGCGAACGATCCAGCCTCCATGGCCTCGGATGATGCCGGTTGGGCTATCCCGCGGGCACCGTGAGCATCGTCGCGCTCGCCGCCGGCACGGTCACCGGATACGCATCGCCCGATGGCGCGACGGTGCGGTGTGCGGCCGGTCCGGCCAGGACACCCGTGGCCGTCTCGGCCCCGAACGTCTGGCCGCCCAACGTCACGCCGCCGGTGGCGTGGACGCTGGGGGCGAGCAACTGCTCCACCTCGGCCGGTCCGTGAGCACCCGCGATGCGCAGCCGCAGGGACTGTGACCGGCCCAGCCGCTTGTTGATGACCACGACGTGGATGACCCCGTCGACCGCGCGCGTTGCCCACACCTTGACCCCGGCCGGCGTCGCCGTGCCGAGCGTGAGCAGCCGGGACCCGGCGGGCGCAGCCTGGGCGAACATCATCATCCCGTAGAACTCGGGATGCACTCGCATCCGCCACTCGCCGTTGACGAACTGCGGACCCAGGACCTCCTGGATCGTGTCGGGAACGGTTTGGACGTTCACCCCGCTCACGCCGCCCCGCGCCATCTCGAACAGCGTGTCGAGCACCCATAGCGCCGAAGCGAAGCTGTCGCTCACCCCGCGCGTCCCGCCGCAGGAGACGCCGTTGATCTCGTCGATGCGCAGCGGATCGTGGTGCGCCGAGGCGATCGCGACGTACGGGGCCACCGAGGCCGCCAGCCCGTGGGAGGACTGATCCGACAGCAGCTGCCCGATGGTGATGACCTTGGACTTGGTGCAGTGCTTGAGCGGATAGGCGTGGACGGTGACCAGGCGAACGCGGGGCTCAGCCCGCAGGAAGGCGTCGAGCTGCGCCAGCCAGGTCGCGGCGCCGCTGCTGGGCCCGGCGAGGCGGACGTTGGGAAGGTGCGCAGCGAAGCTCGAGTAGTCGCGGGTGAAGGCGGCCGGGTCATAGCCGCGCGGGCGGCCCGGCACCGGCTGGCCGGCGGCTGACCGGTACCAGCCGAAGGTCCCGTACAGCTCGGGCTCATTGCCCAGCTCGAGTGCGTCGATGGCGCCCGAGCCGACGCGGTCCACCATGGCCCGCGCCTCCGCGGCGGCGAGGGCGCGGTTGTCGGCCTCGAGGTCGACGCCGAGGATGAGACGGCCCCGGACCGCAGCCGCCAGCGAGTGGGCCACGTCCATCCAGTCGGGCGTCAGGGTGAACCGCGCCCCCGGTGGCCGGGCCACGTGCGCCGCCGGCCACCACGACCAGTCGGTGCTGTCACCGCCCAGCCGCAGCACGGGGCTCTGCTCGGGCGCGACGTCCTCGATGAGGTGCAGCAGCACGGGGTTGACGGCGGTGGGATCGGTGCCGGCGTACTGCTGCAGCGCCTTGATCTCCATCGACAGCCCGACGAAACCCGAGGGAATCGGCTTGCCCGCGGGCGCGCCGGTCACGGCGAAGGTGGGCTCGGTGCGCGGCTTGGCCGCGCTGCCGCAGCCCACCGGGACGGCGCTGAGCGCCACCAGGGCGAGACCGAGCCGCACCAGCGACCACCGGTGGCTGCAGGAGTCCATGGCGGGTCGGAACCTAGCGGGTCCGGTGCGGCGCGTGACGCGGCTACCCCGGGTTGTGGACCGCCTCGATGTTGTGGCCATCGGGATCGAGCACGAATGCGCCGTAGTAGCCCTCCGAGTACTCCGGCCGGAGGCCCGGAGCGCCGTTGTCGCGACCGCCCGCGGCCAGGGCCGCGGCGTGGAAGGCGTCGACCTGCTCCCGGCTGTCGGCGGCAAAGCACACGTGCACCGGCGCGCCCACGGAGTAATCGAGCGAGATGGCGAAGTCATCCGCGCCCTTGACCCCGAAGGACATCTCGGGCCCATCCTCGCGCCACGGGCCTCCCGGCTCAAAGCCGAGTGGGGCGAGGGCACGCGTGTAGAACTCGATGCTCCGCGGGAGGTCGGAGACGCCGATGGAGACGTGATCGATGACGACGCGGCGAGTGGGCATGGCTAGAGCTCTACGGGGGTCCAGACGACGGGTGACAGGTTAAGGCTTCGGGGCGGCGCGCCGATTACCGGTGCAGTGATGCCGGCTCGCGTGCTCAAACATGCGCTCCTCCTCGTGTGCGCCGGGTGGGCCGTCGCCGGCGCTCTGCTCCCCGCCAGCGCCGGTGCACAGGTGACCCTGGCCAACTGGGACGCGGCGGCGCAGCGCCAGGTGGTGCGCGCGGGCCTGATGAGCGATCTGCACGGCCACGACTTCGTTGGGGCGCAGCCGCTGCGCGGCGGGCAGGCCGATCGCGCGCTGGGCGCCCTGGCGCAACTGGCGAGCCGCGACGGCGCGTCTCTGGGGGGCCCGCCGGAGGGTCTCCGCGCCGTCCATGCCCCGGCCGGCCTGGTCAGCGTGACTGCGTTTGACCGCGTCGTCGTCGACCAGCTCGGGCTCGCCGACGTCGCCGCCCATGTGCAGCGGGCCACCGCCGCGGTCGGTCTGCGGCCACCGGCGTACTACGGCACCGAGGTGGTGGCGCGCTTCTTGGGGCTGCGCTATGACCATCCCGCCGGCACCGACCAGCTCGAGCTGTTCCCGTGGGACCCGATCACCCGTGCCGAGGCGGCGTGGTCGCTGGCCCAGGTGCTGGACGACGGCAGCTGGAGCATCGAGTCGGCGCGGCAGACCCTGACGGGCTACGCCCTGCCGCAGATGAGCGCCGACCAGCTCACCGCACTGCGCATTGCCGTGTCGCGCATCGGCTACCCCTACGTATACGCCGGCACCACCGATGACACGGCCGACGGCTTGGCCCACGGTGGCTTTGACTGCTCGGGCTTCGTGTGGCGGGTGTTCAAGATCTCCGGGCTGTCGTGGGGACGCCGGATCGGCGGGCGCACCGCGGCGCAGATGGCTCAGGAGATCCCCCGCCGCGAGCGGCTGCGCTACGACCAGCTGCGGCCGGGCGACCTGCTCTTCTTCGGCACCGCACACTTCAACAGCACGGCCACCGAGGCCAACGTCATCCACGCCGGCATCTACCTCGGCGACAACTGGGTCATCCACTCCTCGGGCCAGGGCGTCTACGTGCTCCCGCTGCGTGGCAGCTGGCTGGGCGACCAGTTCGCCTGGGGCCGGCGCGTGCTGCCGTAGGACCGCGCGGACAGCCGCGAGCCGTGCCGACAGCCGCGAGCCGCCGGGCCGACGCAACGGCTTCTTTATATTGGCTTCGATGAAGCTGGGCCGACAGCGGATACGCCGGTCGACCGTCCCGGCCCGCGCCGCCGCCGTCGCGCTCGCACAGGGAGCCTGGGAGCTTGACCCGAGCCGATCCGCCATCGGCTTCGCCGTGCCCTTCTGGTGGGGATTCGGCACCGTCGAGGGCCGCTTCACGCAATACGCGGGGCACCTGGACCTCAGAGGCCGGCCGGCGATCGCGCTGACCATCGACGCCGCCAGCGTCGACACCGGCAACCCGCGCCGGGACCACCGGCTGCGCTCGGACGAGTTCTTCGCGGTGAACCGGCACCCGTACATCCGCTTCGTCTCGCGCGTGGTGCGCCTTCAAGGCGACCGCCTGTCCGTGCTCGGGGACCTAACGGCGCGCGGCGCCCGGATCGACGTCGAGGTCGAGGCCACCGTCAGCGCCGCCGATGGCGAGTATCAGCTGGATGCCGAGACCTTCGTCATGCACAGCGGCCTGGGGTTGACCTGGAATCGCGCGGGGATCACGCGGCCGTGGAGCAAGCTCGTGGTCGGGGGACGGCTTGTACACGTGCCTGCCGAGCCGCGGAGCGCCACACCTGGCCGTCGTCCAGCGCGCGCCTGCCACGGTCCCATCCCCGCCTGGGCCTGGCGCTGCCCACAGTAAGCGGCTTAAGCGGCCGCGCTGGAGCCGGAGCCGGAGCCGCAGGGGGCCGGGCCCCGAAGCGGCGGACTCGCCCCCGTGGAAGAATCGACCGCATGAGCGATTCACTGAGCGCAGAGACGATCCGGATCACCGGGCACGGCGACGACGAGATCGAGGCGTACCTCGCCCGACCCGCCGGCGACGAGCCCCGGGGCGGCGTGGTCGTCATCCACCACATGCCGGGCTATGACCGCGGGACGAAGGAGATCGTGCGGCGCTTCGCCGAGATGGGCTATGACGCGATCTGCCCCAACCTCTATTGGCGTGAGGCTCCGGGAGCCGCCCCTGACGACGCGGCGGCCACCGCCCGCGCCAACGGCGGGGTGCCCGACGCGCAGCTGGTCGGGGACGTCGGCGGCGCCGCCCAGGCGCTCCGGGCCCTACCCACCTCCAACGGCAAGGTGGGCGTCATCGGCTACTGCTCGGGCGGGCGCCAGTCGGTGCTGGCCGCGTGCAATCTGGACCTCGACGCCGCCGTGGACTGCTACGGGGCGTTCGTGACCGGGACGCCGCCGGAGGGGTTCCCGCTCAAGGTCACAAACCTCGTCGACCAGCTGCCGAACCTCCGCTGCCCGCTGCTGGGACTGTTCGGCAACGAGGACTCCTACCCGAGTCCCGAGCAGGTCGACGAGCTCGACGAGATCCTCACGCGGGAGGGCAAGACCCACGAGTTCCACCGCTACGACAACGCGGGTCACGCGTTCTTCTCCACCGACCGCCCGGCCTATCGGGTCGAGGCCGCCAACGACGGCTGGGAGCGGATCGAGACCTTCTACGACACCCACCTCGGAGGCTGACCATGTGCACCTACGCGACAGTGAAGACCGCATTGGAGGGCAGCGCCAAGGGGCCCGACAGCAATTGGTTCCATGTCACCGATGGCACGGTCTACTTCGACCACCCGGTCCACGCCATGGCCGAGCACACGCTCAACATCGACTTCGCAGATCCCTCGCGCGGCCCTGGGGCGCGGGTCGCGGTCGAGCTGACGGCGGCGTCCGCGCGCGAGCTGGTGACGGCGATCGAGGCCGCCCTGTCCTCGGCGCCCGAGGAGCTCAAGGTCTGAGCCTCGGGTTCGATCCCATCGAGGAGGCGGGGCGGCAGTGGCGCGCCCACTGGCCCGCCTCCCCGGTGGCGGCGATGATGGCCGTCACCTCCGTCATGCGCGCCCAGCAGATCCTGCTCGGCCGCCTCAACGAGGCGCTGGACGAGTTCGGGCTGACCTTCGCCCGCTACGAGGCGCTGATGCTGCTCTACTTCAGCCGCGCCGGATCGCTGCCGCTGGGCAAGATGGGGGCGCGGCTTCAGGTGCATCCGGCCAGCGTCACCAACCTCGTCGACGGCCTCGAGCGCGGCGGACTGGTGCAGCGGGCCCCGCACCCCTCTGACCGGCGCACGACGCTGGCGACGATCACGCCCGCGGGCCGGGCCGTGGCCGAGTCTGCGACCGCCGCCCTGAACGAGATGCGGTTCGGCACCGCGCCGCTGAGCGACGAGGCGCTGGGCGACGTGACCGAGATCCTGCGCGGGGCGCGCGCGGGCGCGGGAGACTTCGAGACCGCGCCCAGACCATGAGCGCCGGGGCGCAGGAGCCTCCCGACGAGGTCGTGGCGCTGGCCACCAAGCTGTTTGACCTGGCGCGCGGCGGGGACACCGGGGCGCTGACGGCCTATGTCGAGGCGGGAGTGAGCGCGAACCTGAGCAACCACAAGGGCGACAGCCTGCTCATGCTGGCCGCCTACCACGGCCACGCCGCCACCGTGCGGGCGCTGCTGGCGCGCGGGGCCGACCCCAACCGCGCCAACGACCGCGGACAGACGCCGCTGGCGGGCGCCGTGTTCAAGGGCGAGACCGAGGTGGTGAGTGCCCTGGTGGACGGCGGCGCGGACCCGGCCGCGGG
>DASXJW010000001.1:0-28992 GCA_036497165.1 Solirubrobacteraceae bacterium | reverse complement strand
GGAGGACACCATGAAGACCACCCCGCTCAACGACCGCCTCATCCAGCTCACCCGCTACGGCTTCGTCAACGCCTACCTGGTGCGCGAGGACGACGGCTTCACCCTCGTCGACACGACGATGCCGCGGACCGGCGACGCCCTGATCGCCGCCGCCACCGCCGCCGGCGCCCCCATCCGCCGGATCGCGCTCACCCACGGCCACGGCGACCACGTCGGGTCGGTGGCCGAGCTGAAGTCCAAGCTCGGGGCCGAGGTGCAGGTCCTCCTGCCCGATCTGGACGCCCGCATCCTCGCCGGCGAGAAGGTGGTCGAGGGCAAGCTGACCGGCAGCTGGCCCAAGGTCGACTGGACCCCGGACGTGCGCCTGTCGCCCGGCGACACCGTCGGCAGCCTCGAGGTCGTCCCCAGCCCCGGCCACTCGCCCGGGCACGTCGCCTTCCTCGACACGCGCGACCGGACGCTCATCGCCGGCGACGTCTTCACCACCTTCGGCACCACGCAGGTCTCCAACCACTTCTATTGGCGCTTCCCCCTGGCCGCGATGGCCACCTTCGACAAGGACGAGGACCTGCGCTCGGCCCGCGCCCTGCGCGCGCTGGAGCCGCAGCTGCTGGTGGTCGGCCACGGGGGCGCCGTCCCCTCGCCGGGGGCGGCGATGGATGCCGCCATCGCCCGCGCCGGGCGCTGATGCCGCGAGTCGGCCTGGACAGCGAGGCGGTGGTGGCGGCGGGTGCCGCCCTCGCCGATGAGGAGGGCCTGGAGCGGCTCACTCTGGCCCGGCTGGCGGGGGCACTCGGCATCCGCACCCCCTCTCTGTACGCGCACGTGGAGGGGCTGGCCGACCTGCGGGGCCGCCTGGGCGCCCGCGGGGCACGGGAGCTCGCCTCCGAGCTCCAGATGGCCGCCGCGGGTCGCTCGGGCGCCGACGCCCTGCGCGCGGTGGCCGTGGCCTACCGCGCCTACGCCCACGCCCATCCGGGCAGCTACGCCGCCATGCAGGCCGTCTCTGACCGCGAGGAGAACCGGGCCGCCGGCGCCGCCCTGGTGGCCCTCCTCCTGGCCGTCCTCGACGGCTACGGCCTTGACGGCGACGACGCCATCCACGCCGTCCGCGCCGTCCGCTCGGCGCTGCACGGGTTTGTGGCCCTTGAGCGCGATGGCGGCTTCGGAATCCCCCTGTCCCTCGACGACAGCTTTGCCACACTGGTGCAGATGATTGACGCGGGCCTCTCGCGGAGAGCCTGAGGCGCATGGAGATCGCCGTCACCGACAACCCAGAGGCCGCCCGTTACGAGATCACTGCGGACGGTGAGCGCGCCGGCTTTGTGACCTACCGCCTCATCCCCGGCGCCATCGCCTTCCTGCACGCCGAGGTTGATCCGGCCCGCGAGCGCCGGGGGCTGGGCAGCCGGCTGGTCGCCGGCGCGCTGGACGACGCCCGCGCACGGGGGTTGAGGGTGCGGGCCGTGTGCCCCTTCGTGGCGTGGTTCATCGAGAACCACGAGGCCTACCAGGACCTGATGGCCTAGGCCGTTTAGCTCGGGACGGCCGCCTCCTCTTCGGCCGGTAGCTCAGCCACCGCCAGCGGCTGCCCGGCGAGCTGGCCGCCGGCGCAGTCACCGGCCGCAACCTCGGTCCGCGGCTTGCCCCGGAGCGCCAGGCCGCCGAGGCCGGCCATGGCGAGCAGGCCGCTGGCGATCCCCATGGCCACGTGGAAGGCGTACTCGCCGGCCTTGCCGGTCTCATGGCGCACGAACGCCCGCTGCGGGGAGGGCACAGCGGCCGCGTCGATAGTGCCGAACGTGTGTCGGGCGGCCTCGCGCAGGGCCGCCTGGCTGGACGGGGGCAGACGATGTCCGAGGCGATGGTTGAGCTGGGCGCCGTAGAAGGAGGCGACGACGGCGCCCACCGCGGCCACCGCGACCAGGCTTCCGGTCCGGGCGATGGCGTTGTTGACGGCGGAGGCGATGCCCGCGTCCATCTCGCTGGCGTCGGCGAGCACGGTCGCGGTGAGTGGAGCCACCGACAGTGCCAGCCCGAAGGAGAACACGAGCAGCGCCGGCAGGACCTCGGTGAGCAGCGACACCGAGGTCCCATAGCGCAGCATCAGCGCGAAGCCCGCCGCCACCACCAGGGGACCGATCGTGAGGAACGGTCGCGGGCCGTAGCGGTCCGCCAGCCGGCCCATCCGAGCCGACAGCAAGAACATCACGATGGTGGGGATGAGCCCGGTGACGCCTGACTTGAGCGCACTCCACCCTGCCACCTGCTGGAGGTAGATGGTGACGAAGAACCCGAGCAGGCCGATCCCGCCGTACATGACGAACGTCTGGGCGTTGGCCACCGCGAAGTTGCGGTGGCGAAACAGGTTGAGCGGGAGCATGGGCGAGGGGGTGTGCGCCTCGTGCACGAGGAAGGCGACCGAGAGCGCCGCGCCGGCCAGCAGCGCGCCCCAGACTCCAGGATCTGACCAGCCCAGCACAGGCTGCTCGATCAACCCGAATGAGATCCCCGCCAGACCGAGCGCGGCGAGTGCCGCGCCCATCCAGTCGATGCGAGTGTCGGGCATGCCGTGGGCGCGCCCCGGGACGGCCACCCGCGACAGCACCAGGGCCACGATGACCAGCGGCACGTTGATGATGAAGATCCACCGCCAGGAGGCGGAGTCGACGATCTGGCCGCCGATGATCGGTCCGGCGAGGATCCCGATTCCGCCCCACGCCGTCCACGTCCCGATCGCGGCGCCCCGCTCTTCCTTGGGGAAGACCGAGACGATGATGGCCAGGGCCGCCGGCGTGAGCAGGGCCCCGGAGACCCCTTGCAGTGCCCGCGCGACGATGAGGACCCCGATCGTCGGCGAGGCCGCACAGAGCGCCGAGCCGACCCCGAACCCGGCCACGCCGGCGGTGAACACCCGCCGCTCGCCCAGGCGGTCAGTCAGGGAGCCGGCGAGCAGGATGAGCGCACTCAGCGTCAGCAGGTAGGAGTTGGAGACCCACTGCTGCGCGGCGAATCCGCCGCCGAGGTCACGGCTGATCGCCGGCAGGGCGACGTTGACGGCCGTCGAGTCCACGGCGGCGATCGTCGAGGCAAGGATGGCCGTGACGAGCGCGAGTTGCTTGGTGCGCGCGCTCGCCGGCCCGGCCATCAGCGGCGGGCGCCGTTGATCGGCAGCCGGGCGCGGAACACGGTCCGCCCGGGGTGCGATTCGAGGGTGAGGCTGCCGTTGTGGCGATCGACGAGGATGCGGCGGGCGGTGTCGAGCCCCAGGCCGGTGCCCCGGCCCACCTCCTTGGTGGTGAAGAACGGATCGAACACCCGGTCGCGCACCTCGGCTGGGATGCCGGGGCCGTCGTCGGCGATGTCGACCTCGGCGCAATCGCCGTCGGCGCGGGTGGTGATGGTGATGTGGCCGCTCTCGCCGAGGGCGTCGATTGCATTGTCGAGCAGATTGGTCCACACCTGGTTGAGCTCGGCGCCGCGGACGGTGATCTTGGGCAGGGCGGGGTCGTAGTCGCGCTCCACCTCGATCTGGGTGTGCTTGAGCTTGTGCTTGAGGAGGGTGAGGGTCGTGTCCAGGCCCTCGCGGACGTCGACCTGTACCACCTCCCCGCGGTCCATATAGGCGTAGCCCTTGATCGCCTTGACCAGCTCGCTCATCCGGTCGGTGGACTCGCGCAGCTCGGCCGACAGCTGCCGGGCGCCGAGGGAGGCAGCGATCCAGCGCATGGTGGCGGCGGTCGCCGGCCCGGCCGTCTGCGCCACCCGCGTGACGAACGGCGGATCGATGCCGGCCGAGGCCAGCGTCTCGGCGATCCGCCACGCCTCCTCGACCCCGGCCTCCGTGAGCGCGTCGCTCAGCGCGTCCTCGGCGTCGGCGGCGTCCAGCGTGGAGAGCGGGACGTGAGTGGCGCACCGGGTGGCGGCCTCGCGCTGCAGCTCCACGAGCTCGGCGGCCTGCTCGCGCTCGATCCCGGACTCCACCAGCAGGCCCACCGTGCCCGTCAGCACGTCGAGGGCGTCGGCGAGATCGGATGCGGCACGCCGCGCCGCCGAGGCGGGGTTGTTGAGCTCGTGGGCGAGCCCGGCGGACATCGTGCCCAGCGCGGCCAGGCGCTCGCGGTTGGACTCGCGCTCGCTGATGCGGCGCGTCACCGGGCGGACCGCCGCCATCACCCGCCTGAACACCGGCAGATGGGCGCGGACGAGGTCCACGAACGCGTCGGGAGGGATGACCGCCACCCGGAGGTCGCCGCGGGCGTTCATCCGCACCGCGGACGGACCGCCGACCAACGTGGGGATCGCCCCCATCCAGGTGGGGGCGACGTGGTTGCCGATGGGCTCATCGCCGCTGCCGTCCTTGACCAGCGCCTCGATCGTGCCCTGCAGGACGAGGACGAGCCCGGTCCGGGTCTCGTCCTGCTTGGCCATGACGGTCCCGGCCGCGATCTCCTCCAGCTCGGCGGCGTCACACCAGCTCTGCAGCTCCTCGTCGGACAGCTCTGAGAAGAGGTCGATGGGGCGCAGGTCGGCGACGCTGGGGTGGTTCATGCCTCCGCCAGATACTCGTGGATGAGCGAGACCGCCATCGAGCCCTCGCCGACCGCGGAGGCCACGCGCTTGATCGAGCGCGCGCGCACGTCACCCGCCACGAACACCCCGGGGACGCTCGTCTCCAGGGTCCGCGGCTCGCGCTGCAGCGGCCAGCCGTGCTCGAGCGCGTCGGCGCCGGCCAGGATGAAGCCCCGGTCGTCGCGGGCGACGACGCCGTCCAGCCAATCGGTGCGCGGGGCGGCGCCGATGAACACGAAGCAGGCGTCCACGTCCTCGGTTTGCTCGTCGCCATCGCGAGCGCGGAGGCGCAGGCGTGTGAGGCGGCCGTTATCGCCCTCGGCGGCGATCGCCTCGGTCCTCGTGAGCACCTGGATGTTGTCCAGCGCCGCGATCTGCTTGATCAGGTAGGCGGACATCGACTTGGCCAGCGAGTCGCCGCGGACGAGCATGGTCACACGGCTGGCGAAGCCGGCGAAGTGCGCCGCCGCCTGGCCGGCGGAGTTGGCGGCGCCGATCACCACCACGTGCTGGTCCTTGCATGAGCGGGCCTCCGTGAGCGCGGCGCCGTAGTAGACGCCGGCGCCGGTGAAGTCGGCAAAGCCCGGTGCGGGCATCATCCGATAGGAGACTCCCGAGGCGACCAGCACGGTGTTGGCGCTGAGCTGCACGCCGCCGGCCAGCTCCACGATCCGCCCCGCGCCCTCCACCTTGAGCGCCACGACATCGGAGACTGAGAGCAGCTCGGCCCCGAGCCGGCGGGCCTGGTCGGTGGCGCGCCGTGCCAGGTCAGAGCCCGACAGGCCGGTGGGGAAGCCGAGGTAGTTCTCGATCAGGCTCGACTGGCCCGCCTGTCCACCGGGGGCCTCGCGCTCCACCATGACCGTGCGCAGCCCCTCGGAGGCGCCGTACACCGCCGCGGCCAGCCCGGCGGGACCGCCGCCCACGATGACCAGGTCGTAGTGGTCTGAGATCGGCGCGGCGGCCACGCCGAGGCGCTCCGCCAGCTCCAGCACCGTCGGGCGCTCGAGCACGTCGCCGTCCTCCAGCAGCACCACCGGCAGACGATCCTCGGCGACCTCGGCGACCCTGAGCAGGTCCCGGGCCTCGCCGTCGCGCTCCACGTCAAGCCAGCGGCCCGGGACCCGGTTGCGGGCCAGGAAGTCGCGCAGGTCGTGGGTGTCCTTGGAGAAGCGATGGCCCACCACGCGCACCCCGCCGGACTCCAGGGCCGCGCCGGCCTCCCACGTCGTGAGCAGGTCCGCCACGACCGGGAAGAGCTGCTCCTCGGGCGGGTCCCACGGCTTGAGCAGGTAGTAGTCCAGCGACACCTCGTTGATGGCGGCGATCGCCGCCTGCGTGTCCGCGTAGGCAGTGAGCAGCACCCGCTTGGCCTCGGGATAGATCTGACGGGCCTTGACCAGCAGGTCGGTCCCCTCCATGCCGGGCATGCGCTGGTCGGCCACGATCATGGCCAGGCTCTCGCCTCGGCGGCGCATCTCGCTCAGCAGCTCCAGCGCCTCGGGCCCGGAGGCGGCGCGCAGGATCCGGTAGTGCTCACCGAAGCCGCGGCGGAGGTCCCGCGCCACGGCGGCGAGCACGGTCGGCTCATCGTCGACGGCGAGGATCGTCGCCCGGCGCGGCTCGGTGGTGTCCACGCTCCGGCCTACGTCAGCATCGGCGACGGCGGGATGCGCGTCGTGCCGGTGACCTCAGGGATCAGCATGCCCAGCTCGTCGACGAAGCACCAGCACCACTCCTCGCCGGGCTCCAGTGAGCGGATGATGGGGTGCGAGCTGGCGGCGGCGTGCCGGCTGGCGTGGCGGCTGGGAGAGTCATCGCAGCAGCCGACGTGCCCGCACTCCAGGCAGATCCGCAGGTGCATCCACACGCCCCCTTCGCGCAGGCAGTCCTCGCACCCGTCGACCGCGGCGGGAAGCTCGGTTACCTGCACGGTGCCGAGATGGGTGCAGCTGGATTGCCGAGCGCTCATGTTCTGAGCATCGCAAACTCGTCAAGTGGGCCTGTCTGCGCGGCGGGGAAGCGAGCCCCGCCCTCGACGCGCCAGCGGACCGTATCGCCCACCACGGGGGCGGGCAGCGGGGCCACCGTGTACAGGCGTCCGGTCGGAACCGTGAGCTCCAGCCGGAAGCCGTCCTCGGTCGGCGTGGCCCGCGTCACCGTCGCCTCGTGGCGCCCGGCCGGGTCGAGGATCACGTGCGGCGGGCGCGTCAGCAGCGTGTGCGTCTGCCCATCGCGGATGCAGCCGTCGTAGCCCAGGAAGCGGGCCACCCCGGGGCTGGGCGGGCGCTCGAGCAGCTCCCGCGGGGTACCGTCGGCGACCAGCCGCCCGTCGATGAGGATGAGCAGCCGATCGGCCAGCGCCCAGGCCTCGGCGCGGTCATGGACGACGACGAGCGTCGCGCGGTCATCCGAGCGCAGTGCGGAGAGGACGTCCTCGAGCAGAGACGCGCGCACCTCGGCGTCCAGGCCCGCGAAGGGCTCGTCGAGCATGAGGATGTCGGGGTCCACCGCGATCGCGCGGGCCAGGTGCACGCGCCGGCGCTCGCCCCCCGAGAGAGTGGTGGCGGCGCGCCCGGCCAGGTGATCGGCTCCGATCGCCCGCAGGGCCGCGGTGGCGCGCTCGCGCCGCTGGGGCCTGGGCACGCCCCACCAGGCCAGACCCAGCACCACGTTGGCGAGCACCGTGCGCCGAGCCAGGTCCGGTGCCTGGAGCGCGAGCGAGATGCGGCCGCGGCGCTCCACCCTGCCCCCGGCCGGCTCCAGCGCGCCCGCGAGGGCGTCGAGCAGGCTGCTCTTGCCGGCGCCGTTGGGGCCCAGCAGGGCCACGATCTCGCCGGCCCGCAGCTCGAGGCTGACCTCGTGCACCACCGCGCGCGCTCCATGGCGAACGCTCAGGCCCTGCGCCTGCAGCAGGACCTGCCCGGTGCTCGGTTCGGTGCTCACGCGGCGGAGCGAAATCGCATGCGGATTCCTCCGCCCTGCTGCTGCAGCAGGCTCACGCCGCCCATGAGCACCAGGATCAGCCCGGCCAGCACGAGCCCGATCGCCACCGTGTCCGCGTAGTGGGCGGCGTTGGCCTCATAGAGCGCCGCGCTGGCCAGCGTCTGGTCGTACCCGTAGACGTTGCCGCCGACGATCACGACCGCCCCCACCTCGGACAGGGCCGTGCCCAGGGCGGCGATGATGCCCGCCAGCACGCCGATGCGGGCCTCGCGCAGCGCCAGTGCGGCCAGCTGGACACGCCCGGCGCCCAGCGCCCGTGCCTGGGCGAGCAGTCCCGGGGGCAGGCCCTGGATCGCCGCGGCCGTGAAGGCGACGACGTAGGGCAGGGCCAGGACGGTCTGGGCTACGAACACGGCACGCCGGGTGACGGGCAGGCGCAACGAGCCCAGGGGCCCCTGGCCGGCGAAGACGAAGAAGAGGAACAGGCCGACGAGCACCGGCGGCAGGCCGAGGCTGGCGTTGGCGAGGATCTGCAACGTCCGGCGGCCGCGGAAGTGGCCGAGCGCGATCGCCAGGCCGATCGGCAGCCCGATCACGGTGGCCAGTCCCGTGGCGATGGCGGCCACCTGCACGGTGAACCAGACGATGCTCATGAGGTGCGGGTTGCCGTGGGTGATCATCGGCACCGCGTCGCGCAAAAGCTCCCACAACTCGTGCATCAGCGCGCCCGGCCGTCCAAGCTCACGCGGACGCCGCCCGGAACCGCAGGTGGATCCCGCTCGTCCGCTGCTGCAGGACGGTCAGGACGGCCGCCAAGAGGAGGATGAGCACCAGCAACACGATGCCGATGGCGATGGCGTACGGGTAGTTGGCGTAATCGTTGATCTGCTGGAGCACCGCGCTGGCCAGGGTCTGGTCAGAGCCCTGGATGTTGCCGCCGACGATCACGATGGCTCCGACCTCGGAAAGCGACGCTCCCAGCGCTGCGATCACCGCGGCGATGACGCCGATCTTGGCCTCGCGCAGCGCCAGGAGCGCCACCTGCAAGCGCCCCGCGCCGAGCAGGCGCGCCTGGGACAGCAGGCCCGCAGGCAGCCCCTGGATCGCGGCGGGGGTCAGCGCGACGATGTAGGGCAGCGCCAGGATCGTCTGGACCACGTAGACGGCCGTCAGGGTGAACTCGATCCGCAGCGAGCCGAACACCCCCTGCGGGAGCAGCAGGACGAGCACCACCACGCCCACGATCACGGGCGGCAGAGCGAGGCTCGCGTTGGCGAGGATCTGCAGCGCCCGGCGCCCGCGGAAGTGGCCCAGCCCCAGAGCCAGGCCGATCGGCAGCCCGATGACCAGCGCGCTCGCGGTCGAGATCACCGCCACGCGGATCGTCAACCAGATGAGGCTGAGGATGTACGGGTCGCCGCGCGTGATGAGCGGGATCGCCTGGCGCAGCTCGCTCCAGAGATAGCCCACGTCAATGTCGCTTGCCGGGAGGACTCTGGACATAGACGAGCTGTCCGTTGTCCAGGCGGTAGACCACGCCGGCCTGGGTGCCGCGCCCGATCGTGCGCGCCCCCGGCCGGGGCAGGGGCGCCACCGTCTGCCCGGGCTGGATCTGGATGACCCGGGCGGGCTGGGCGCGCAGGCCGTGCCGGGTGATGGTGCCGCCGAGGTGCAGCGAGGACAGCGCGGCCAGCAGGAAGGCCACCGACAGCACGATGCCGAGGTCGAACAGGTTGACCAGGCCGTCGAGCGGATCGCCGGCTCGGTCCTCCCGGGCGCGGGCGCGCGGTGTGACGGTGATCATGCCTCACCTCCCGAGGTGCCCGGCCCTGACGGCTCGGCCAGGGGCTGCGGCTCCCTGATGGCGGTCGGCTCGGCGGTGGGATGGGAGGGCACAGCCGGTCGCGTCCCGGCCGCGGCGGACGGCGCTGCGACCTGGCGCGGATCAGAGACGATCGCCGCGATGTACTCCAGATCCGACAGATCCTGACCGTAGAGGCGGTCGCGTGACAGCGACAGCCCGAAGGCCACGGCTCCGATGAGCAGGCCCACCACCGTGACGCTGAAGGCGACGCGCAGATTCTGGCTCAGCGCCGCGGTATTGCCGTTGGCCAGCCCGGTGAGCGCCGGCGACAGCGGGATGAGGGTTCCCATGAGTCCGAGCGCCGGACCCGCTCGCACGAGCATCCGGGTGCGCGCGAGGCGCCGCTGCGCATCGAAGTCGAAGTCGGCCAGCGCCTTGTTGAGCTGGTGGTCGCCTCCCTGAGCGCGGGCATGCTCGATGATGAACGAGAGCGTGTTCGCCATGGCTGGGCTGCGCGGAATCTCTCTCACCGCCTCCTTGGCCGCTCCGCGATCGCCGGTGAGTAGAGCCGCCCGCGCCGCCTCGGCCGCGGCCGCGAGCGTGGTGAAACGCCGACCCCGGCGCCCGTAGATCTCGACCGCGTAGCTGCCCAGCTCGTAGATGACTGCGGCCAGCGCGAGCAGCGCCAGGATCAGGACCGGGATCTGCAGGACGCTGGCGACATGGAAGATCGCCTCGTCGATCGCGTGGGTGCTGAGGGCGAAGATCACGGCCAGTGACCGATGGTGCCAGAGCGGGGCTCAGCGGCCGGGGTCATCCAGCCACCGTCTTCGGCCGCGCAGCTCCCGGCCCGCCCCGAGGGCCAGCAGGACGCTCACGGCCAGCGCTGCGCCGAGCGCGGGAGCGGCGGAGAGGCGGCTGGCCTGCCGGACGGCCGCCTCGGGTGTGGCCGCCGCCGGGGTGACGTGCACGAGCGGGCTGGAGCCCGGTGGCAGCGGGACCACGTCGCTGATCAGTTGACCGTCGACCAACGGGCTCTTGGAGCGAGGCGGGGGCGCCGCCGTCCGCCGGACACGGTGCGCACGGCGGCGCCGGGCCAGGACGGTGCTCGACGTCGTGGCTGTCGGCGTGCTCGTCGCGGTGGTGGTGGTGGTTGCGGTCGTGGTGGTGGTGGTGGTTGCGGTCGTCTGCGGTGTGGTCGAGGTCGAGGTTGAGGTTGTGGACGCGGCCGGATGCTGCTGGTTCGCGGATCCGGTCTGCCCGGAGTGCCCCCCGGTCCCCGCTGGCGGCTTCTGGCCGCCGTGGTCAGAGCCGGTCGGGCTCTTGGACTTCGTCGGCTCCGAGCCGCCGCTCTGGTTGCGGGCGCCGGTGTGGCCCGAGGCGGCGAAGGCGACCCGGAGCGTCGCCGTGCCTCCCGAGCCGGTGGCGGCATCGGCGACCTGGACGCTCACGCTGTACACCCCGGCGGAGAAAGTGTGGGTGGGCCCGTCGGCGCTCGAGCTGTGACCGTCGCCGAAGCTCCAGCTCCAGGTGAGCGAGGAGGCGGGGACCGGCGCCCCGGCAGCGTCGCGGACCGATGCCGCCAGTTTGATGCCCCGGGTGCTCGAGGTATGAGACCGCGTCTGCTGGGTGGCGGTGACGGTGAGAAGCGACCCGTTGAGGTAGACGAGCAGGGAGATCGGCTGCCCTGCCTGCACCACCTCGTCGCCGGCGTTGTCATCTGACCCGCCGCGGTAGGGCCGCACGTAGGTGTTCTGGTCCTCGGCGCCGTCGCTGGAGATGATCGGCAGGGCGCCGGGGGCCGAGGGGTCGAGGTACTGGCCGGGGTCGGTGAGCGCCGTGCTGGTCAAGGCGGCCTCGAACCCCCGGTTCGAGGTCTGCACCTGAACCGCCGAGAGCTGCCCGGCCGGAATCCCCAGCCCGCACTCCAGCGCCTGCGCGAGCGTCCAGGTCGAGCCGCCGGGCGCCTGATAGGGCTGCTGACCCGGGTAGAGGTACATCGGGTTGGGGCCGGTGTACGGCGCGCAGGTCTGCAGCTGTGTCAGCGTCGCCTGGTGGGTGGTCACGTTCCCCTGGGAGCCTGGATAGACCGTCGCGCTGACCACGGGCTGATCGGCTCGAGCCGTGCCCGCGGTGGCGGCGACCGCGGCGAGCGCCGCCACCGCGGCCAGGGACAGCCGCCGCTCCGGGGGTCTCCCGGAGCGGCGGCGGCCCGGCTGTCTCAGCGCACGCACGCGATCCGGCTGCGCGAGCTACTTCACCGCAATCGACCGAAGCGCCGAGTAGCTCGACGGCTGGCCGTTGCGCACGTAGACGAGCTCGAGGACCCAGCTGGCCTTGCGGGCGAGCCTGCCGTGCAGGGCCAGCTTCGTCTTGCCCTTGATCGATGCCGAGGCGATCGTCGCAAACCGCGGCGCTCCAGTGGTCGCCTTGAACGCCAGCAGTTCCACCTTGGCTCCGGACTTCGGCGCCGTCGGGCTCGCCACTGCGCTGACCGTGACCTTCCCGCTGGCGGCTCTGGCCGAGGCGAGCTTGACGCTCGACGCGGGCTTGGCCCCAACGGTCAGCTTGATCGTCTTGGAGGTCGCGCCGACGACCTGCCGCGGATCGGCGTAGGTCACCTTGTACTGCCACTTGCCGGGCTTGGCACCGACCAGGACGGCAAAGTTGCCGTCGCCGGATCCCAGGCGGTGGGTGGCCACCTTCCTGAAGCCGCCCTTGACGGCCCTGGCCAGCAGGGTGACGACGCCCTTGACGTGCCCGGTGCCGGGGGCGATGGTGCCGTATACCAGCGCCTTGCCGCCACGTGACTTGGCGAACAGCTTGGTCACGGCGCTGTGGACGGTGATCCTCACCGGCGTCGTCGCCGCCGGTGAGAGCAGGTCGCTGAACACCGGGTTGAGGTTCGCGTCCTCGACCTGGGCGATCTGCGAGGTCGTCAGCTCATAGCTCCCGTTGACCGGGGGCACGAACCTGATCGTGAACGCGCCCTTGGCGTTCGTCTTGCCGCCGGCCACCGGGACGGGGAGCCCGGCCACGACGCGGTCGACGGTGACCCGCGCGTTTGCCGGCGCCGGATAGCCGGGCTGGGCGTTGGTCAGAGTTCCCTTGACCGTCGCCGGCTTGCCCGCTCGATAGGTGCTCGGGAGCTTGGCCGTGATGACCGGGGAGGCGTCCGCGACGAACGGAGGTCCGCCCGGATCCGCGCTGGGCAGGTAGGTCTTGAGCTGCGCCTGCAGAGCAGGGGAGGTGAGCAGGTTGACGAAGTCCTGGGCGGCGGTCAGGTTGACGGCCTGACCGGGCTTTGCCGGGTTGACGATGTAGGCGTGGAAGTAGTTGGTCAGGGCGTCGACGCCGCCGGGAGCGGATGCGGGCTGCGGTCCTCGGGTGAGGATCTTCAGGTTGGGCACCGCGCCCGCGGGGTCGGTCCCCGACGCCAGGTAGTCAAACGTGCCGCGATCGGTGAGGACGTAGCACGAGTTCGCTCCGCTGGCGTGGCCGGTGCAGGCGTTGGCAGCGAGCACGTTCGGGCCCTGGGTGAGGCCCGTGGCCACGTACCACGCCGGCAGCGCGGTCGCCGTGGGCAGGGCGCCGCCGTTGGGACACGGCTGACCCGACGCGGTGACCCCGTGACCCGCCGCGATCGGCGTCATGCCGCCGCCGGCGGTGGCGTTGACCGCGCACAGCAGCAGGCCCGAGGAGGCCAGATTGCTGCTCTGGACCAGCGCCCAGATCTGGTGTTCCTCGACCGTCGTTCCGGGCGTGCCGCCACGGGAGACGAACGTCGCCTTGCCGGCGATCCCCGCCGAGGCGACGTCGGCGAAGGCCTGGGCGATGTTGTTGGCGCCGTTGGCGGCGACGCCGGCCGGGTCGCCGGACGGCCCGGCGAAGACGAAGTCGTTGGTGAAGATCGCCCGGCCGTACTTCTCATAGGAGTAGCCATTGGCGACGAAGTGGTTCTCCAGCGAGGCGGCGTGGACGATCAGCACGCTGGCGCCGACCGCGCCGCTCTCGGCGTTGCTGATCGCGGTGCCCGTGGCGGTGCCGATGTACTTGAACGTGTACTGGGGGAACGCCTTCTGGAACGCGGGCTGGATGACGTTGGTCATCAGCCCCGAGTCGCTGAGATCACTGGTGCCGATCACCGTCAGGGTCGACGAGGTGTCGGCGCCTGCCGGGACCGGTGCCAGCATCAGCGCGGCGGCGGCCAGGAGGGGGAGGAGGGGGGCGGCAAGAACCCGCCGCCCGAAGAGGGGAGAGATGTGGCGCATTTCGCCACTATATAGGCACTGCATAAGCAGCCGGCCCGGGACCGCTGGACGCTCAGGACACCCCGGTGCCGCTCGCGCTGGCGCACTGCGTCAGGCCGTAGCGGTCGGCCAGCACGGCCGCGGGACTGTTGGCGAGCGTGGCCAGCGTGGCCGAGACAGCGGGAGAATTGCCAGAGCGCGCCGCGGCGAGCAGCGCCCGGTACGCCGACTCGTTGCTCGCCTCGGCGCTCAGGTAGCGGTCGAGCAGTGCCCGATCGCGCGCGGGACGCGGGAGCGCGCGCAGGTCCGCGATCTCCTTGTGGATGATGGGCACCACCTGCTGCAGGTACTTGGCCAGTCCCGCCGTCGAGGCGCCCCCCGTCGGCGGTGCCGGCAGCGCGCGAATGTCGCGCAGCGCTCCGGCGCAGATGGCGTTGCCCTGGGCGATGACGTCCTGCTTGGTAGCGGTGTGGCCGCCTCCACAGGCCGCCAGCGTGACGCACGTTGCGACCGCCACGGCCGATGCGCGCGACCTCACCCCCGCCCCCGGCTCATGATCAGGTTGGCCACCAGCCCCGTCCAGCCGGTCTGGTGTGACGCGCCCAGGCCGCCGCCCGTGTCGCCGTGGAAGTACTCGTGGAAGGGGATGAGGTCAGGCCACGCGGGATCGTTTGCCGGGAGGCGGTAGCTGCGGTGGACGGGGCGCCCGCCGCCGGGGCCCCGGCGGAAGATGGCGATCAGCCGGTCGGCGAGCTCGTCGGCGACCTCGGCCAGCGTGAGCTGATCGCCGTCGCCGGTGGGGAATTCGACGGTGAAGCCGTCGCCCAGGAAGCGGTGGTAGACGCGCAGGGTCTCGATGAGCAGGTAGTTGATGGGAAACCACACCGGCCCGCGCCAGTTGGAGTTGCCGCCGAACAGGCCCGTGCGCGACTCGGCGGGCTCGTAGTCCAGGGTGTCGGTGACGCCGCCGATCGCGATCGTCAGGGGCTCGCGCAGGTGGCGGCGCGAGAGCCCCCGCAGGCCGTGATCGGAGAGGAACTCGTCGGGATCGAGCATCGCGCTCAGCAGCCGCCGCAGCTTGGCCCCGTCCACGATCGAGAGCATGCGCCAGCCGGCGTGCGCCGGGGACTGCAGGTGCGCGACCGCCTGGCCGAGCGGCAGGTTGTCCACGAACCACTGCACGCGGGCGGCGAAGTCCGGCAGCGCCGCCATCGTGTCGGGGCCGATCGTCGTCACCGCGACCAGGGGCAGCAGCCCCACCACGGATCGCGCGCGCAGCGGGATGGCGTCGCCGCCGGTGCGCAGCAGGTCGTAGTAGAAGCCATCCCGCTCGTCCCACAGGCCCTTGTCGTTGAGCGCGGAGCCGATCAGCGCGAAGTGCTCGAAGAACTTGGTGGCTAGGTCTTCGTAAACGCGGTCGTGCCGCGTCAGGGCCAGCGCCATCTCCAGCAGGTCCTGGCAGTACATCGCCATCCACGCCGTGCCGTCGGACTGCTCGAGCACGCCGTCCACGGGCAGCTTGGAGCGGTCGAAGGGACCGATGTTGTCCAGGCCCAGGAACCCGCCCTCGAAGAGATTGTCGCCCGCGACGTCCTTGCGGTTGACCCACCAGTTGAAGTTGAGCAGCAGCTTGTGCAGCACCCGCGCCAGGAAGTCGAAGTCGTCGTCGCCGGCGATCTCGTGCACGCGCAGGGCGGCCCACGCCTGCACCGGCGGGTTGACGTCGGAGAAGTTCCACTCATACGCCGGCAGCTGGCCGTTGGGATGCACGTACCACTCGCGGCACAGGAGGATCAGCTGTGACTTGGCGAACTCGGGATCCACGTGGGCCAGGGCGACGCAGTGGAAGGCCAGGTCCCAGGCGGCGTACCACGGGTACTCCCACTTGTCGGGCATCGAGATGACGTCACGGTTGTTGAGATGCGTCCACTCGTGGTTGCGTCCCGACAGGCGCTCGGGTGGGGGAGGCGGGTAGGCGGGGTCGCCGGTGAGCCAGCGCCGCACGTCGAAGTGGAAGAACTGCTTTGACCACAGCATCCCGGCAAAGGCCTGGCGCAGGATGAGCGCCTCCTCGGCGGACGCGGAGGCCGGGGTCAGCTCGCCGTAGAAGGCGTCGGCCTCGCGCTCGCGGGCGGCCATGACCTCGGCGAAGTCGTCGCCCACGCCGGCGCCGGCGGGGTGTGAATCGCGCAGTCGCAGCGCAATCGTCGCCGACCCGCCGGCCGGCACGGTCAGGCGGTGATGGAGCGCCGCCTTGGTGCCGCGCCGGCCGGGGTTGAGGGTGTCCGCGCCCTGGGTGACGTGGTCGTTGATCGCGTCCTTGGGATACCGGCTCGCCTGGCGGGCGTCAGGACCGAACAGCGCCCGCGCGTTGGTCTCGTTGTCGCAGAACAGCGCTGCCGGGAAGTCCGAGCTCGAGAGCCACCGGCGGCCCAGGTCGGCGTGGTCGGCCACGAGCGCTCCGTCGACCGGCGTGATCTGCGGCTGGGGTGCCTCCGCCTCCCAGGACCAGGTATTGCGAAACCACACCGTCGGCAGCACGTGCAGGGTGGCCGTGTCGGGCCCGGCGTTGCGGGCGGTGACGCGGATGAGGATGTCCTCGGGCCCAGCCTTGGCGTACTCGGCGGTGATCTCCCAATAGCGCCCGTCGTCGAACACGCCCGTGTCGAGCAGCTCGAACTCCGGCTCGTCGCGGCCGCGGCGGCGGTTCTCGCCGACAAGGCGCTCGTAGGGGAACTCCGCCTGCGGGTACATGTAGCGCCAGCGCATCCACGAGTGCGTCGGCGTCGAGTCCAGGTACCACCAGTACTCCTTGGCATCCTCGCCGTGGTTGCCCTGGGGGCCGCTCAGCCCGAAGGCCCGCTCCTTGAGGATGGGGTCCCGCCCGTTCCAGAAGGCCAGGGCCAAGCACAGCAGCTGTCGGTCGTCGCAGATCCCGGCCAGCCCATCCTCGTTCCAGCGGTAGGCCCGCGACCGGGCGTGCTCGTGGGGGAAGAAGTCCCAGGCGTTGCCGTCGGCGCTGTAGTCCTCGCGCACGGTTCCCCAGGCCCGCTCGCTGAGGTAGGGGCCCCAGCGCCGCCACGGGGACTGCCCGGAGGGATCATCGTTGAGGCGGTCGCGCTCGGCGCTCATGGGCGCCTAGTGTCGCCGAATCGGCCTCACCGTTGCTCACGGACGGGGAAATCGAGCCCGCAAGCGCCCGCGCGCCCCACCGGGCTCCGCTTCCCCCGGTATCCGGGGGAAATCAAGCCCGCACGCGCTTGCGGCGTGATGCGGGCTCGATCACCCCCACCGGGCCTCCGTGGGGCGCGGAGCGCCCGGCGGTGCGCGGCTAGAGGTACTGGGTGCGGGGGGCGGCGGTCTGCGCGCTGGCGTTCTCCTGCTCCTCAGAGCCGGCGAGCGCCAGGAGGGTGGCGTAGCTCACGTTGCGGCCCGCGATGACGCACGTGTGGCCGTTGCGCACCCAGGTGATCAGCCGAGCGCCGGCCGCGCCCTGAAGCGTGAAACGCGCGCCGTAGCGCGACACGGTCTTGCCGTGGGCGCCCGAGAGCGGCGAGCCGTCGGTGATCGCGTAGCCGACGCGGCCGCCGTCGCGCCCACGGTAGAAGACGGTGGTGATCTTCCGGCCGTCGACGGTGTCGACGCGGGCGCCGTCCGTCGTCCAGCCCTGCTTGGCGCCATAGGCCGGGAACGGGATGCCGGCACCCTGCAGCATCAGCTCCTCGGAGTCGCTGGGCTTGACCGCCGGCGACGGGAGCGTCGCCGAGGCCAGCGCGAAGCGAGCGGCGGCGGGCACGGTGGGGGCGGCGGAGCCGCCGCTGACCAGGATGACCACGGCCGCCGCCGCGGCAGCAATGGCCGTCGCTCCAGGGAGCACGAAGGCGCGCCGCCACCGCGGGGACCGCCGCGGCGCCGAGGCGCCGCTGAGCTCGTCGACCCGGGCCCGCAGCGAGGCGGGGGCCGGCTCGTCGAGGCCACGCAGCAGCGTGACCGCGCGCTCCTGCTCGGCCAAGGCGGCCGTCAGCTCCGGGGACCGTTGTATCTGGGCGTGCAGATCCGCCTGCCGGTCGGCCGGCAGCGAGCCGTCGGCGAGGCGCGTCAGCTCACCTTCCGGTGCTTTGAGCTCGTCTGTCATTTCGTCTCCCATCGAGCAAGACTCCGTTCGGGACCGGATCCTTCCCGGCTGTCGCCGGGCGGCGCGGGTTGGTCGGAGAGCTGCCGGGCGATCCGCTGACGGGCGCGATACAGCCGGGTGGTGATGGTGGCCTCCCGGGTGTCCAGGGCCTTGGCCGCCTCAGCATAGGAGAGGCCCAGAATGTCAATGGCGACCAGGGCCATGCGGAAGTCCTCGGGCAGCTCGGCCACCGCCCCGAGAATCTCGCCCACCTCCAGCGCGCGCTCGGGCTGTCGGCTGGTCCGGGGATCGGCGGGCTGCACGTCCTCCAGCTGCGGCCCGGTCTGGGGTCGGCGCGAGTTGGTGCGCAGACGCGAGTAGAAGGTGTTGCGCAACGCCCGCATGAGGTACCCGCGCTCGTCGCCGCGGACCATCCGGGGACGGGCCAGGACCCGCGCGAACGTCTCCTGCACCAAGTCGTCGGCGTCCTCGCGCGAGCCGCACAGCGCCCAGGCGGCGCGATAGAGCGCGTCCAGGTGCTGACCAAGGGACTGCGGGTCGAGGCGACGCACCATCAATGCATGCTACGGCTCCCGGTGAGCCGAATGCGCGCGTTTGGCTAGCGCGCGGAGGTGCAGGCCCGGCCGTAGAGCCCGCCCACCATCACCTGCGCCAGCGGGGCGACGATCGCGCCGGGATCCGGCAGCCCTGGGGCGCCGCCAACGATGGCGACGTGCAGGACCCGCTCATAGCCCCACATGAGGCAGGCCGCCAGCGCGCGGGGGTCGGCGCCCGGGGGCGCCTGCCCGGTGGCGCGGGCGCTGAGGATGACCTTGACGGTGCCGGCGGTGACCGTCTCGAGCATGGCGAACCACAGCGCCCGCAGCTCCTCGTCGTGGGGCCATTCCTCGCTCACGGTCCGCAGCAGGGCGCCGTGCCGGCGGCCCACCGCCACCCACTGCTCCAGGCTGAGGCGGATGGCGCCCTCCACGTCGCCGTCGGCCTGGTTATGAAATGGCCGCACCGCCACCATCACCTGGTCCATCACCCGGCGCAGGCACTCGGCGATGACCGCGGTCTTGGAGGGGAAGTAGGCGTAGAAGCTGGTCCGGGAGAGGCCGGCGGCCTCGGCGATGTCGGCCACGCTGAGCTGGTGCAGGGGACGCTCGCGCAGCAGCTGCTCGGTGGCGGCGAGGATCGCGCTCTCGGCCCGGGGCTGGGTGGCAACCGACACCCCCGTCAGGCTACCGTTCCCCCATGCGCCGCTGCCTGTTCGAATCCGAGCACATCGACTTCCGCGAGTCGGTGCGGCGCTTCGTCGCCGAGGAGGTGACGCCGCGCCAGGCCGAGTGGGAGCGCGAGGGGATCGTGTCGCGCGAGCTGTTCGCCAAGGCCGCCGCCAAGGGGATGCTGGCGATGCAGGTTCCCGAGCGCTACGGCGGGGTCGGGATCGACGACTTCCGCTTCAACCAGATCGTCGGCGAGGAGCTGGCCAGCGCCGGGACCGGGGGCAGCGGCCTCGGCCTCACCCTGCACAACGACATCTGCCTGCCCTACTTCCTGGACCTGTGCACGGACGAGCAGAAGGAGCGGTGGTTGCCCGGCATCGCCGACGGGTCGCTGATCACCGCAGTGGCGATGACAGAGCCCGAGATGGGGTCTGACCTCGCCGGCCTGCGCACCACCGCCCGCCGGGATGGCGACGGCTACATCGTCAACGGCTCCAAGACCTTCATCACCAACGGCATCAACTCCGATCTGGTCATCACCGCGGTCAAGACCGATCCCTCTCAGCGCCACGCCGGGATCTCGCTGCTCATCCTCGAGCGCGGGATGGAGGGCTTTGCGCGCGGGCGCAACCTGGAGAAGGTCGGTCAGCACTCCCAGGACACCGCCGAGCTGTTCTTCGAGGACGTGCACGTCCCCGGCGAGAACCGGCTGGGCGAGGAGGGTCAGGGCTTCCGCTACATGACCGCCAACCTGGCCCAGGAGCGCCTCAGCATCGCGCTGTCCGCGGTGGCCGCCGCGCGTGGTGCGCTCGACCTCACCCTGGCCTACGTCAAGGAGCGCACCGCCTTCGGCCAGCCCGTCGGCTCCTTTCAGAGCTCGCGCTTCGCTCTGGCCGAGATGGCCACCGAGATCGAGATGGCCACCGCCTTCTGCGACCAGGCGGTGACGGCGCTCAATCGGGGCGAGCTGACGCCCCAGGACGCCGCGATGGCCAAGTGGTGGTCCACCGAGCTTCAGGGCCGCGTCATCGACCGCTGCGTCCAGCTGCACGGCGGATACGGCTACATGCTCGAGTACCCGATCGCCCGCGCCTTCGTGGACGCCCGCGTCACCCGGATCTACGGCGGCACCACCGAGATCATGAAGGAGATCATCGGGCGCGGCCTCGGCGTCTGAGCCTCGCGAGTCTCCGGCCCGGTGCCCTCCGCCACGCCCCATCCGTCCCGCCGCGGCCGCCGCCCACGGACCTACGCCGCCGTACTGCGAGCCACCTCGCAGCTGCTGGCGACCACCTCGCTCGCCGAGCTCAGCGTCGCCCAGATCCTCGATGCCGCCGGCGTCGGGCGCACCTCGTTCTACGAGCACTTCGCCTCCAAGGACGACGTCATCGTCAAGCTCATGGCCGGCCTCTCCGACGAGGTCGCGGTCGAGCTGGAGCCGATGTTCGAGCGCGGCCAGCGCTCGCCCGACGAGGCCTTCGCCCTCGGACTGGCCAACCTCGTCGACGCCGCCTCACGCTACGCGCCGCTGATCGTCGCGGTCGCCGAGGAGTGGCCCGCCGTCCCCGAACTGCGCGAGATCTGGTTCGCCATGCTCGGCGACTTCACGGACCGCCTGGCGCGGCTGATCGAGCGGGAGCGGGCGGCGGCAGCGGCGCCGCCGGGCGCCGATGCCCAGGCGCTGGCCGCGTCGCTGGTGTGGACCGCCGAGCGCTCCTTCCACGTCGCGGTCAGCGGGTCACACCCGACATTGCGTGACCCCGGGGTGCTGGTGGAGCCGCTGGTGCAGCTCTTCGTGGGGTCGATCTATGGGCGCGCCGTGCGGGTGTAAACGGGTCTACTGGCGTTGGGCGCACGACGCGACGCACGTCAACGACTGGCAATGAAGGTGGCAGCGGGCGGAGCGGGGCCGCTGAATCCTGACGTCGCACGTCACACCGTCCGACAAGGACGCGTGTGCGACGTGAGGAGTCAAGATCTGGCCGTCCTCGCCTGCCTCCCCACCAGCCAGCTACGCCCGCGAAGCCGTTCCGTAGATGAAGAACTCCGCCGTCGCCGCAACCGACGCCTGCCACCCCAGCTGCCCCAGGCGCTCCTCCAGCTCCGCGGGCTCGTAGAAGCGCTTGACGATCTCGAACTCGCGGCCGTCGTCGAGCCGCCGCGTCATCGTGTCCTCGCCCGAGCCGGGCAGCTGGTGGTCGGCGGCCGTGGAGCGCTCGGTGCGCGCGCTGTCGATGAAGAGGACGCGGCCGCCGGGCTTCAGCGCGCGGGCGACCGTGGCCCAGAAGCCCGCGAAGCGCTCCTCGGGCACGTGGGAGAGCCAGAAGGCGAACACGCACGCGTCGTACTGGGCGTCGGGGGTCCAGTCAAACAGGTCGGCCTCGACGTAGCGCACGCGCTGGTCGTTGACGCGCGCGCGGTTGATGGCCAGGACCTCGGGCGCGGCGTCCACGGCGGTGACGCTGTCGGCCCACTCGACGAGGTGCCGGGTCCACAGGCCGGTGCCGCAGGCCAGCTCGAGCACCTCCCCGCGCGGGTCAAAGCCCTCGAGCACGCGCTCGAGCTCGCTGGTCTCGGCAAACCAGCGGGTGTTGGCCGCGGGACCGCGGTCGAAGCGGCCCTCGCGCAGCCACCACTTGTCGTACTCCAGGGCACGGGCGCGGTAGTAGTCGAGCTGCTCGGTGAGGACGTCGTCGGTCATGGGCCGGCGACGAACGTAGCAAGGGGACGGTTGCTTAGACTCATGCGATGGCAGCGACCCGAGCGATCACCGACGAGGCGCAGCTGCGCGAGATCGTGGGGGAGCCCAACACGGTTGTGGTCACGAAGATCGCCGACCGGCTCAACCCCCTCACCCGCCAGTTCATCGAGCGCTCGCCGTTCGTGTGCGTGGGCACGGCCAGCCCCGACGGCGGCCTGGACGTCTCGCCCCGCGGCGATCCCACCGGCTTCGTGCGCATCCTCGACGAGCGCACCCTGATCATGCCCGAGCGCCCGGGCAACCGCATCGCCGACACGTTGACCAACCTTCTGCAGGACCCGCGGATCGCCCTGCTGTTCCTCATCCCCGGGGTGGGCGACACCTTCCGCGTCAACGGGACCGCCGCGATCATCGACGACCCCGAGCTGCTCGCCGACAGCGCGGTCGAGGGCACGCCACCGCGCCTCGGCCTGCTCATCGCCATCGAGGAGGCCTACACCCAGTGCCCCAAGGCGATCATCCGCTCCGAGCTGTGGAACCCCGAGCGCCACGTCGAGCGCTCGCAGCTCCCCCGCATCGGGGAGATCCTGCGCTCGCTCAACGATCCCAGCTTCGATGTCGAGGCCTACGAGCGCGAGCGCGACGAGCGCTACGCCCGCCGCGCAGGCCTCTACTGACGCCGGCTCAGGGTTCCTCGACGTCCATGCGGGCCACGAGCCCGTCGCGCAGCTCATAGACGTGCAGGACGCGGCCAGAGGCCACCTCCTCACCGGCGAGATCGCGGACCACCTGGTCGACCTCCACGGCGATGCGACGCCCGTCCCGCGGGTGCATCGCGACCGGCTCCACGCGGGGATCGATCGCCGCCCACTGCCGGCTCCAGTAGTCGCGGACGGCGTCGTGGCCGCGCAGGCGACCGCCCTCCCAGGCGTTGGGCCAGTCCACGTCCGCGGTCATCGCGGCCAGGACGGCGTCGATGTCGCGTGCGTTGAAGCCGGCGTACATGGTGCGGAGCAGCTCCTCGGCATTCACGAGGACAAGCATACGCAACTCAGCAGTTGCGTGGCCGGCGAACGGGCCCATCTTCGCGGTTAGACGAGGCCTGGAGCGGGCACGTTGCGCCCGAGGCCAGATTCGCGAAACCCGAAGGGGAGGGACCAGATGGCGAATATCGCCGACCCGCAGAGCCCGTCCAGGTCCGCGCCTGAAGCGCAGCTCGACGCCGAGGGAATGGACCGCGGCGTCGGCTTCCTTGGCCTGCTGTGGGCGTCCGAGGGCTCGATCATCGGCTCCGGATGGCTCTTCGGCGCGCTGACCGCGGCCTCCGTGGCGGGGCCGTCGGCCATCATCGCCTGGTGCATCGCAAGCGTCATCATCACCCTGCTGGCGCTGGTGCACGCCGAGCTCGGCGGGCTGTTCCCGGTCTCCGGAGGCACCAGCCGTTTCCCGCACTATGCCTTCGGCAGCCTGGCCGGCGCCACGTTCGGCTGGTTCTCCTACCTGCAGGCGGCGACGGTCGCGCCGATCGAGGTCCTGGCGGCGATCCAGTACGCCTCCACGTGGGGGTTTGCCCACAGCTGGTACAACGGCACCAATCTGGAGGGCGCGGGGATCCCCGTCGCGATCGCGCTCATGTTCGTGTTCACCGCGATCAACCTCATCGGGGTGCGCTGGCTGGCCCGCGTCAACAACGCGCTGACGTGGTGGAAGGTGGCCATTCCCGTGCTGACGATCATCGTCCTGCTCGTCACCAGCTTCCACAGCTCCAACTTCACGGCCGGCGGCGGTTTCTTCGTCCACGGCGACGCGTTCAAGGCGATCGTGCTCGCTCTGCCCGGCGGCATCGTGTTCTCGCTGCTGGGCTTTGAACAGGCGGTCCAGCTGGGGGGTGAGGCGCGCAACCCCGCCAAGGATCTGCCGCGCGCGGTCATCCTCTCCATCCTCATCGGCGGCGGGATCTACATCCTGCTCCAGATCGCCTTCATCGGCGCACTCGATCCCAAGCTGCTGACCGACGCGCACACCTGGACCAACCTGGCCACGCCCGGCAACAACCAGGCGCTGAAGGCGCTCAACGCCGCCCCCTTCTACCAGGTGGCCAAGGTCGCCGGACTGGGGCTGCTGGCCGTGGTGCTGCGGCTGGACGCGATCATCTCGCCGAGCGGCACCGGCCTCATCTACCTCACCTCCGGCTCGCGCATCAGCTTCGGGCTGAGCCGGAACGGCTACATCCCCGAGGCCTTCGAGGCGACCTCGAGCCGCCACCGGGTCCCGGTGCTCAGCATCATCGTCACCGCGCTCGTCGGCATCCTCTTCCTGCTGCCGTTCCCCAGCTGGGCCAAGCTCGTCGGCGTCGTCACCAGTGCCAGCGTCCTCATGTACGCCGGGGCGCCTCTGGCGCTCGGTGCGCTGCGCCGCCAGAAGCCCGACCTGACGCGGCCCTACCGGCTCCCCTACGGCAACGTGCTCGCGCCGCTGGCATTCGTGCTGGCCACGTTCATCGTCTACTGGGCGGGCTGGGGAACGTACTCGACGCTGCTCGTCGCAATGCTCATCGGCTTTGCCCTCATGTCGATCTCCTACATCTTCGGCCTGAACTCCAACCGGCCGCGGATCGACTGGGCCGCCGCCATTTGGGTCTTCCCCTACCTGATCGGCGTCGCGGTGATCTCCTTTTTCGGCCAGTTCGGCGCGAGCGGCAGCCTCGAGTCCAGCGGCATGCTCGACGGCGTCGGCATCTTCAAGAACGTGCTCGTGGGCGGCAAGGGGGAGATCCCGCTCTATGTCGACCTCGGCGTGCTCGCCGTCTTCAGCCTCGTCATCTACTACACGGCGATGCACTTCCGCCTGTCCGAGCGGCAGGTCGACCACTACGTGCGCGAGGTCTACCCGCCGCCCGTCGCGGAATAGGGCGCGCCGGTCACCCGGTTGTGACGAGAGCCTCCTCGTCGGCGTAGATCTCGCCGCGCTCGGCCATCTGGACGAGGGACGCCGGCGGCTCGAACCGCTCGCCGTAGCGTTCGGCCAGCTCCCGGGCGCGGGCCACGAAGCCGGGCAGGCCGCCCGCATATCCATTGATGTACTGCAGCACGCCGCCGCTCCAGCCGGGGAAGCCGATGCCCATGATCGAGCCGATGTTGGCGTCGGCCACCGACTCGATCACGCCTTCGTCCAGGCACTTGACCGTCTCGATGGATTCGATGAACATCATCCGCTCCTCGAGGTCGGTCAACGGGATCTGCGACGGGTCGTCGGTCACCGGAAAGGCGTCGCGCAGCCCCGGCCACAGTCGCGTCCGCTTGCCTGTGCCCCCTTGCGGGGTGCCGTCCTCATACTCGTAGAAGCCCTTGCCCTCCAGCCTGCCGGGCCGGTCGAACTCGTCGAGCATCCGGTTGATGACCTGCTCGGCGGGGTGGGCGTCCCAGCCGCTGGGCGACGCCGCCGCCGCGTCGCGGGCGGCGTTGCGGATCTTGCGCATGAGCTTCATGTTGAGTTCATCGGAGAGCTGGAGCACCGGCGCCGGGTACCCGGCCTGGGAGGAGGCCTGCTCGATGGTCGGCGCGGGCACGCCCTCGAGCAGCATGGCGATGCCCTCGTTGATGAAGGTGCCGATGACGCGGCTGGTGAAGAAGCCGCGGCTGTCGTTGACGACGATCGGCGTCTTTGAGATGAGCTTGGCCACGTCCAGGGCGCGGTAGAGCGTCTCGTCGGAGGTCTGCTCGCCGCGGATGATCTCCAGCAGCGGCATCTTGTCCACCGGGCTGAAGAAGTGCAGCCCGATGAAGTCCGCCGGGCGGCTCACGTTGCCGGCCAGCTCGGTGATCGGCAGGGTGGAGGTGTTGGAGCCCAGCAGGGCGTCGGGCGCGAGATGGGGCTCGATCTCGGCGAACACCTCGGCCTTGACCGTGGGATCCTCGAACACCGCCTCGATGACCAGGTCGGCGGCCGCGGCCTGGGCCGGGTCGGTGGTGGGGGTGATCCGCGCGAGCAGCGCGGCGCCGTCCTCCTGGCTGGAGCGCCCGCGCTCCACCGCCTTGGCCACGAGCTTCTCGCTGTAGCCCTTGCCCCGGTCCGCCGCCGCCTGATCGACGTCCTTGAGCACGACCTGCAGGCCCGCCTTGGCGCACACGTAGGCGATAGCGGCGCCCATCATCCCTGCACCCAGCACCACGACCTTGCTCGGCGCAAACGTCTCGATCTCCGAGGGGCGCCCGCGGTCGCCCGTGGCGCGCTGCAGGTCGAAGAAGAACGCCTGGATCATGTTCTTGGACACCTGTCCGGTGACGAGGTCCACGAAGTAGCGACCCTCGATCTGCGAGGCGTTGTCGAAGTCGACCTGGGCGCCCTCGACCGCGGCGGCCATGATGTGGTGCGGAGCGGGGTAGTTGGCGCCCTTGATCTGCTTGCGCAGGTTGGCCGGGAACGCCGGGAGATTCTGGGCCAGCGATGGGCTCGAGGGCGTGCCGCCGGGGATCTTGTAGCCCTTGACGTCCCAGGGCTGGACCACCTTTTCGCCGGCCACCGACGCGATCCACTTCTTGGCCGCGGGGATGAGGTCGTCGCGCGTGGGCACCACCTCGTCGACCACGCCGACCTCCAGCGCCTTGGCGGGGCGCAGCCGCTGGCCCTGGAGCAGCAGCTGCATGAGCGCGTTGACGATGCCGAGCATGCGAACCGTGCGCACGACGCCGCCGGCGCCGGGCAGCAGGCCGAGTTGAACCTCGGGGAAGCCGACGACGGCCTTGGGGTCGTCGACGACGATGCGGTGGTGGCAGGCCAGCGCGATCTCGAGGCCTCCGCCGAGGGCGGCGCCGTTGATGGCCGCGACCACCGGAATGCCCAGCGTCTCCAGGCGGCGCAGCACGGCCTTGCCGTCTCGCACGAAGCCGGCGATCTCCTCGGCGTTGTCCTTGGTGGCCTTCTTGAGGTCGTTGAGATCACCGCCGGCGAAGAAGGTCCTCTTGGCCGAGGTGATGATGACCCCGCTGATCTCGTCCTTCTCGGCGTCCAGGCGGTCGACGGTGGCGCGGATCGACGCCGCGTAGGCGGCATTCATCGTGTTGGCCGACTGGCTGGGGTCATCCAGGGTGAGAATGACCACGCCGTCGTCGTCGCGGTCCCAGCGGATTGTGGTGCTCTCGGCGCTCATCTCAGACACGCTCCAGCACCGTGGCGATGCCCATGCCACCGCCGATGCACAGGGTGGCCAGGCCAAAGCGCTTGTTCTGGCGCTCGAGCTCGTCCACCAGCGTGCCCAGGATCATGCCGCCGGTGGCGCCCAGCGGATGGCCCATGGCGATGGCCCCGCCGTTGACGTTGACCCGGTCCATGTCGAAGCCCATGTCGCGGACGAAGCGCAGGACCACGGCGGCAAACGCCTCGTTGATCTCCACGAGGTCGATGTCGTCGGCGGTCAGGCCCGCCTTGGCCAGTGCCTTGCGGCTGGCGGGAGCGGGGCCGGTGAGCATGATCGTCGGGTCCGCGCCCGATACCGCGGTGGCCAGGATCTTCGCCCGTGCGCGCAGGCCCAGCTCGGAGCCCGTCTGCTCGTTGCCCACGACCACCAGCGAGGCGCCATCGACGATGCCCGAGGAGTTGCCCGGCGTGTGGACGTGGTTGATCTTCTCGACCCAGTGGTACTTCTGCAGCGCCACGGCGTCAAAGCCGCCCATCTCGCCGATGCCGGCGAACGACGGCTTCAGTCCGGCCAGGGTGTCCACCGTGGTGCCGGGACGGATGAACTCATCGCGATCCAGGACGACCTGGTCGTTGATGTCGAGCACGGGGACCACCGAGTTGGCAAAACGACCCTCGGCCTGGGCGGCGGAGGCCCGCTCCTGCGAGCGCACGGCGTAGGCGTCGACGTCGTCGCGGCTGAACTCCTCCACGGTGGCGATGAGGTCCGCGCTGATCCCCTGCGGGACGAACGACGTGTCATAGGCGGTCTCGGGGTCCATGGCCCAGGCGCCGCCGTCGGAGCCCATCGGCACCCGCGACATCGATTCGACGCCACCGGCGAAGACGAGGTCCTCCCAGCCCGAGGCGACCTTCTGGGCGGCGATGTTGACGGCCTCCAGGCCCGAGGCGCAGAAGCGATTGAGCTGGACGCCGGCGACGGTGTCGGGCAGGCCCGCCTTGATGGCGGCGGTCTTGGCGATGTCGGCGCCCTGGTCGCCGATCGGGGTTACGCAACCGAGCACCACGTCGTCGACGCGATGGGGGTCGAGCTCAGGGTTACGGCTGAGCGCCTCGTGCATGAGACCCACGACGAGGTCCACGGGCTTGGTGGAGTGCAGCGAGCCGTTCACCTTGCCCTTTCCCCGCGGCGTGCGGATGGCGTCGAAGATGAGCGGTTCGGTAGCGGCCATGGGTCAGCTCCTTGGAGGTGTCAGCCAGTAGACACGGTGTTCGGAAAATCCTCGCCCTGCAATGTTACCCGCGGGTCGTGGGCAGCAAGCCCAGCGCCTCGTCCAGGCTCACGCGACGGAAGCCCTGTGCCGCCTGCACGTCTGCCGAGGCCGTGGCGGGGCGCCCCAGCATCGCGCGTATATGGACGTCGCTCTGTGCGCTGCCTCTCACAAACACATCAGCACGCGCGGTCTGGCCGGTGGGCGAGTAGACCAGCGCCGTGCGGATGCGCCGGTGTGCGCTGTGGCGGGTCTCGCGAGCCAGCTCGGGGGTGGCGGGCGGGCCCTCCGGGACGAGCAGGCGGGTGACGCCGCGGTCGTTGACGGCCTCCAGGATCGCCTCGGCGTCGACACCCACCACTACCTCCTTGTGGGCCGGGTAGACATCGAGCTTGCGCAGGGTGCCGCGATCGCCACCGACGTGGAAGGCGAAGTAGTCCGCGTAGGCGAAGAACTGCGGATCGCGTGCGCGCAGGTGGTCATAGAAGGCGGTGATGGCGGCGAGGATCAGGCTGGCCGCGCCGGCCGCCCCGCGGTCGGCCGTCAGGACGATGCCCAGGCGGTCCTCCGCGGCGAATCCGGGGAACACGTCGGCGAGGGTCGCGGCGCGGCCGGCCACGGTGATCTGAAAGGCGTCGCTGCGCAGGGCGGTGGTGTGCACCCCGCGATCTTCTCAAGGCGCCCGTCGGTATCTATCGTGAGGGGTGGATGAGCGCCGCTGACTTTCCCATCGAGCCCGGGGAGGGCGACGCCGCGGTCGAGACCGAGACCACCCGGTCCGGGCCGTTTGCCGGCCGGACCGCGTGGGCGCGCAACCTCGAGGCGCCGCTGCGCGACTTCCTGCGCACCGAGACGGGATCGGCGGCGACCCTGCTCGTCGCGGCGGTGGCGGCGATCGTCTGGATCAACGTCGACGCCGCGTCCTACAACACCGTGTGGCACATGACCCTCTCGGTGAAGGTCGGGGGC